>NZ_JBEZGN010000040.1:0-100775 GCF_040650055.1 Spirillospora sp. NPDC048819
CTCCACCGGCAACATCGGCTCCGAACTCGTCGGCATCCTGGCCGCGTCCGGCGAACCCGTGCGCGCCCTCGTCCGCAAACCGCCCGCGTCCCCGGCCCAGCCTTCGAATCACTGCGGAGCGATCTCTATGAGCAGGAAACGAATCCGCGCGCTGCTGACCATGGCGGCCCTGGCCGTGGCGCTCAGTCCGGCCACCCAGGCTCAAGCGCTCGACAACGGCGTGGGCCGCACTCCGCCGATGGGGTGGAACACCTGGAACACGTTCGGCTGCAACATCAGCGAGACACTGATCCGGCAGACCGCCGACGCGCTCGTCAGCTCCGGCATGCGCGACCTCGGATATCAGTACGTCGTGGTCGACGACTGCTGGTTCGATCCCAACCGCGACTCGGCCGGCAACCTGCGGGCCAATCCATCGAGATTCCCGAGCGGCATGAAGGCGCTCGGCGACTACCTGCACGCCAGGGGTCTGAAGTTCGGTCTCTACCAAGCGCCCCTGGACCGCACCTGCGCCCAGTACTTCGGCTCCTATCCGGGTGCCACCGGCAGTCTCGACCACGAGTTCCAGGACGCCCGGCAGTTCGCCGCCTGGGGCGTCGACTATCTCAAGTACGACTGGTGCTCCCCCACCGGGACCATCGACGACCAGGTACGCACCTTCGCGAAGATGCGCGACGCCCTCGCTGCCACCGGACGGCCGATCCTCTACAGCATCAACCCCAACAGCATCCATGAGAAGACCGGCCCGCAGCGGAACTGGGGTGACGTCGCCAACATCTGGCGCACGACCGAGGACATCACCAACGTCTGGGACTCCGGTCAGACCAACGGCTACCCGATGGGAATCCAGAACATCGTCAATGTCAACGTGCCCCTGTCTGGCTACGCCAGGCCGGGGCAGTTCAACGACCCCGACATGATGGTGGTCGGCCGGGGAGGCATGACCGACACCGAGATGCGCAGCCACTTCGCCCTGTGGGCCATCATGGCCGCGCCGCTGATCGCGGGGAACGACGTGAGGAACATGGACGCCGCGACCGCCGCGATCATGAAGAACCAGAATCTGATCGCCATCAACCAGGACGCGCTCGGCCTCCAGGCGACCCAGATCAGCAACGACGGCACCCGCCGGGTCCTGGCCAAACGGCTGAGCAACGGCGACATCGCCGTCGCGCTGTTCAACCAGGGAGGCAGCACGACGACGATCAGTACCACCGCCTCGGCGATCGGTCTGTCCGGCGGCTCTTTCAGCCTCCGTGAGGCCTGGACGAACGCCGTCACCTCGACCACCGGGGCCATCTCGGCGAGCGTGCCCCCTCATGGCACCGTCGTGTTCCGGGTCAGCGGCGGGACACCCAATCCCGTGTACCAGTTCCAGGGCGTGGGGTCGGGAAGATGCCTCGACGTCACCGGAGCTTCCCAGGCCAACGGAACGCGAGTGGAGATCTGGGACTGCCACGGCCAGAGCAACCAGCAGTGGACGTCCACGGCGGCCGGTGAACTGCGGGTCTACGGAAACAAGTGCCTGGACGTGAACAACAACGGCACCGCCGACGGAACCAGCGTGATCATCTGGGACTGCAACGGCCAGGACAACCAGAAGTGGCGCGTCAACTCCGACGGGAGCATCACCGCCGTCGGCGCGAACAAATGCCTGGACGTACCCAACAACTCCACTGCCAATGGTGTCTACGTGCAGATCTGGACGTGCAACGGTGCCGCCAACCAACGGTGGACCCGCCTCTGATCGGGCGAGCTGCCCAGGTGAGGAAGGCGAGGCCGTCACACACGACTACGGGCTGGCGTCTACCCAGTCGAGTGGGTCTCTGCCAGTGACCAGGAGCCGTGGCCTCCGGTGACCTGGAGGAGTGTGCGGGAGCGGAGGTGGATTTCCGTGTCGCCGTCCGGGAGCGCGAGCGTCCGAAGGGGGGTCAGGGTTGCGTCGAGGTGCAGGAGGCCGAAGGCGTCTCCGCTGCGGAACAGCGCAGGTCCCGGCGGGCCCAGGTAGCGCACGACTGCGGTTCGGTCACCCGCTGCGGAGTGCTCGAACGGTTGGACGCGGCCGGCGGGCGGCACGGTGATGGCGTCCTGCTCTCCGGCCGGGGCAAGGGCGTCCACGTCGGCCTGTTCCAGGGGCGTCACGTCGATCCGCCAGTCCGCCCCGGCGGCTCTCACCTGGAGTACCGCCTGCGCCGGAACGGCGAACGTGGTCCGGCTCGGCGGGGACTCGCCCCCCGGCAGCGGGCTGAGCACGGAGGTGGACACGACTGGATCGCAGCCGTGGAGCGCGGTGAGGTTCGGCCCGTGCAGGTGGACCTGGTGGGGTTGTCCACCCGGGCATGTCACGACGGCGATTCCGGCCGGCCCCTGGTAGTTGAGCACTTCGGTCCCGCTGCCGGTGGTCGAGCCGGTGAACCCGCGTGCGCGTTCGGGTCCGCCGATCGTGACGGTCCACCGACCCTCGGTCTCGACGTACAGGAACCTCTTCGTGAGGGCCTTGTCCGATATCAGCCGGTCGTCCAGGACGGTCGTGGCGGGCGGGGCTCCGGGGCCGCACACCACGACCGGGGTCCCCCGGCCGAACTCGGTGCGTCGAAGCCAGGCCTGCAGCGTCCCGGGGCCCTGGTTCCCGAACTCGGCCAGCACCGGCTGGGAAAGCGGTCCCTTGATCTTGACGCGGGTAGCGCCGACGCCGCGGTGGGTGAGGACCGTGCCGTAATGGGCGTGATCGACCGGCGCGAACTCCGGCGCCGGGACTGTCTCGCCCTCGGCCAGCCAGCGGTCGAGTTCAATGGCCACCCTGCGCGGCTCCTTCACCCGAAGGCACAACCGGCGGACCAGACGCCCCCGCTGAGGCATGCACGTCTGCGGATCCAGATCCTTCAGAGTCAACATGACCCAGAACCAGTTCCCCCACCGGAGCCGACGCGCGGGAAGAGAAATGCCGTCCCGCATTCGCAGGACGAGGTTGAGTTCCTCCCGGAACGGCGTCAACTGGGCCACGTCCTCCTCAACCTCGCACCGCCGCGCCTCGTCGCCGTAGTGGATCGCCGCGATTGCGGTGCGCGGAATCCGCAGCACCTTCCACAAGAGCAGCCCGTCCCAGACGACGATCTCATCGACGGTCACCCACATCCGGGGCCGTACCAGCACCAGCCTGAGCGTCTGGACCGCGACGCCCACGAGGACGACCGCGAAGAGCGGCGACCACGAGGCCGCGACCAATTCGGCACGGGTGGCCTCCTTGTTGAACATGACCCAGATCTGAGCGAACAGCAGCAGCAACGCCACCAGCGAGAGCAGGCCGACCGCCCCGAACAGGGTCCGCCCCTTGGACCTGGCCATCTTCACCCTGACCGTGGAGGAACCGGGCCGCGCTGACCAGCCCCACCGATCTCGGTCGGCGAGGTCGCGCAGCGCGAAGCGCCCGCGTTCCCTCGCCTGCCGCCTGCGCGACGCAGGAGAAGCCCGTGTCCAGTACACGCTCCACAGAACCATGGCGCTCAACCCCACGCCGAGCCCTCCGAATAGAGCGGCGTAGACCGCGGGCCCGAACGACCGCTCCCAATGCGGCGACCCGCCCTGCATGTGGACGAAGCTCCCCGAACCGACGTCTAGGGCGGGAACCTTGTCCCCTCTGTGAAGGGAATGGCCGCCGTCGCCCGTCAACTCAACTCCTTCGACGGTCAACTGAAAGAGGCTGCCGGTCGAGAACGTGCCGTACCAGGAACATCCGCCTAGTTGGCACTCCTCCCAGTGCGCGGTGAACGTGCCCGGGACCCCCTCACCTTTCGCGGCGCGGCCAGTGGCTGAGACTTCCTCCGCGAGCATGCCGAAGAAGAAGGGCCAGATCATCAGCAGCCCGACGCCCATCAGGAGCCGGGTGAAGGCAAAACGCTCGAGGTTGAGGCCGTACTTCTTCGCGATCCGGTCGGCCTCGAAGAATCCGCTCATCCCCGCACCGTCCAGACCGCCGTCGAAAGCCCGAGCCCGACGGCACATTCGCGGCCCCAACGATCCCACGGCGGGGGCAGAAGAGCACCTCCCTTCAGGTGCAGGCGGCGCCGGTCCGGCGAACGGTCAATAGGTGATGGCGACCTTGCCTCGGGCGTGGCCGTGCTCGATGTAGCGCAGCGCCTCGGGGATCTCGGCGAACGGGTAGGTGCGGTCGATGACGGGGGCGATCTGTTCCTTCTCCATGAGCTCGGCCAGGAACCGGAGGTCCGTGGAGTTGGGCTTCCAACTGACGGCGGCGATGCGCTGGCTGACGAAGGGGGAGACCAGGGCTCCTCGGAGCATCTGCGCCGCCGGGCCGAGCAGGCTGCCGCGGGCCGAGGCGATGCCGCCCACGATCACGAGCGTGCCGCGGGAGGTCAGGGGGCGTCGCAGCTCCGTCAGTGACCGGTCGCCCACGATGTCCATGAGCAGGTCGTATCGCCCGTTTCGTTCGGTGAAGTCTTCGCGGGTGTAGTCCACGACGTCGTCCGCGCCCAGGGAGCCGACCAGTTCGACGTTGCGGGTGCTGCACACGCCGGTGACCTCGGCTCCGAACGTCTTGGCGAGTTGGACGGCGAACGTGCCGATGCCGCCGGAGGCACCGTTGACCAGGATGCGCTGCCCGGCGGAGATCCTCCCTGCGTCCCGCAGGCCCTGCAGCGCGGTGTGAGCGGCCATCGACACCGCCGCCGCCTGTTGGAAGGTGACGCGGGCGGGTTTGACGGCGAGCCTGTCGTGCGGGACGGCGACGGTCTCGGCGAACGAGCCCAGCCGGACCTCCCCGAAGACTTCGTCGCCGGGATGCAGCCCGGTCACCTCGTCGCCCACCCGCTCGACCACGCCGGCCAGGTCGGCGCCGAGGATCAGGCCTGGTTTCGGACGGCGCAGCCCGTTGCTGAGCCGTACCAGCTTCGGGTCGGCCCGCACGTGCCGCCAGTCGTAGGGGTTGACCGACGCCGCCCGCACCCTCACGAGCACTTCGTCCCGGGCGATGCCGGGTTCGCCGACGTCCTTGAGGGTCATTACGTCGGGCGGACCGTAACGGTCCCAGCTCCAGGCTTTCATGGCCGCTTCCCTTCGGCGGGTGTTCACCGGGTGCGCCGCCGGCGGCCGACTCCCTGTCGTACGCCGTAAGGCTGTCATACGACGTAAGGTAATCGTACGCCGTAAGGGAGTCAAGGGTTGCTACGGAGCCGAGGTCAGCCGGTAACCCGGAGTGACGGGACGTGCGGCGTGCTCAGGCGCATCCGGGAAGGGTCACGGATTGGCGGCGCGGCGTCTTTCCAGGCCTTCGAGAATCAGATCGAGCGCGAACTCGAATTCGAACTGGTCGTCGCAAAACCCCAGGGTGCCGTCCGGATCGTCGTGGACGGCGTCCGCGAGCATTCCCACGATGTTCGGGAACCGGTCGGCCATCTGCTCCATCATCGCGGCGGCCTCGGCGTCCGCGGCCTGGGCGCCGCCGGGCTGGAACAACTCCTGGGTGAAGCCGAGGGCACGGCTGCCCAGGACGTGCAGCGCACGGTGGGCCAGATCGAAGGAGAACCCGCCCGCCCGGAGAATGGCGACGACGTCATCGTAATAAGCGATGACGAGCGGGCTCGTTGTGGAGCGGGTTTCGAGTACCTGCGGGGCCCAGGGGTGGCGAAGCAAGACCTTCCGGGCGGCGAGGATCCGCGCGCGCAGTGTCGCCTGCCAGTCCTCTGCCGGGGGCGGGGCCTCGACCTCGTCCACCGCCGCCGTGATCTCCTCCAGGACCACCTCGACGACGCCGTCGAAGACCGCCTCCTTGTTGGCGACGTGGTGGTACAGCGACATGGCCTCGACCCCGACCTCCTGCGCGAGCCGGCGCATGGTGAGCGAGTCGAGCCCGTCACGGTCGGCCAGCCGCACCGCCGCACGCAGCACCCGCCTCCGGCTCAGCGGAACACGGGGCTGCTCGGTCAACTCGTCGGCGTCGGTTCGTGGGGTCATGGATCGTCCTCCCGACGCACCCTACCCGTACACGGTAAGGCGGTGGCCACCCACCGAATCGGTGTGCACGACGGGAGGCCGACGTCCGTCGTAAGCTGAATCTCGCCCGTGACGGACAGGAGGCCGAGGTGGCCGAGACGACGCTGACCGAGACGACGGTGGCCGACGTGATGGCCGAGTTGGCCGGGCTCGAAGACCCGAAGATCCGCGAGGTGAACGAGAGGCACGGTGACGATCACGGTGTCAACCTCAGCAAGCTGCGCGCCGTCGCGAAGCGGCTGAAGACGCAGCAGGAACTCGCGTGCCGGCTCTGGGAGACCGGTGACACCGCGGCGAGGCTGCTGGCGCTCCTGATCTGCCGCCCGAAGGCGTTCGAGCGTGACGAGTTGGACGTCATGTTGCGCCAGGCGCGCACACCCAAGGTGCACGACTGGCTCGTGAACTACGTGGTGAAGAAGAACCCGCACTCGGAAGAGCTGCGCCTGGCCTGGACCGCCGATCCGGATCCCGTGGTCGCGAGTGCCGGCTGGGCGCTGACCGCCGAACGCGTGGCGAAGAAGCCCGAAGGCCTCGACCTCCCGGGACTGCTCGACACCATCGAGGCGGAGATGAAAGACGCCCCGGATCGGCTGCAATGGGCGATGAACAACTGCTTGGCTCAGATCGGGATCGACCACGCCGAGCACCGCGCCCGTGCGATCGACATCGGTGAGCGCCTGGAAGTGCTCAAGGACTACCCGACTTCCCCGGGCTGCACGTCTCCGTTCGCGCCCATCTGGATCAACGAGATCGTGCGCCGAAAGCACGCTGAGTAGGAAGCTTCGCGCGCACGCTCGCAGTACGTGCTCGAGATGCCGGGCGGCCTACGCTGTGGCCATGTCCGACGACGAGAGTCGGCCCGCTCGGGTCGAGGACGTGCACGAGCTTGCCCTGGCCATGCCCCATGTCACCGTCTATCCGGGAACCGGCGACAACCCGCGCGCGCGTCGGCCCGCCGAGCCGCAGCCTGGCTCGACGCCCATCCCCCGGCGTGATCGTCGTCCCGCCACTTGCTTCGTCGAATCGCGGGTAAGCCCGCACTCGGCGCGGCGGAACGCGGACGGGTGCCGTTGCGGCGATGAGTCCGCCGGCGCCCACAGGTCTATCCAGTGACCGAGACGACCAAATGATCGGGAGGCGGGGCATGGGCCTCATCCACATAGAGCTGTTCGCAACCCTCGACCTGGTCGGGCAGGCGCCCGGCGGCCCCGACGAGGACCCGGTGGGGTTCCCGTTCGGCGGCTGGCAGGCGCCGCTGCTGGACGACGTCGCAGGGGCGCAGGTCGGGGCCGCGTACGAGGGCACGGACGCCCTCCTGCTCGGCCGGCGGACGTATGACATCTTCGCCGCCTTCTGGCCGCACCAGGAGGGCGGCCAGGACAACGAGATCGCCGCGCTGTTCAACAGCGTCCCGAAGTACGTGGCCTCCCGCGGCAGGCCCGACCTGTCGTGGGCCGGGTCCACGCAGCTCGGCCCGGATCTGGCGAGCGCGGTGCGCGAGATCCGTGACCGGCACGAGCACGTGAAGGTCGTCGGGAGCCTGAACCTGGTGCAGACCCTCCTGCGCGAGAAGCTCTTCGACCGTCTCGACCTGTGGGTGCATCCGATCGTGCTCGGGGTCGGGAAGAAGGTGTTCGACGGTGGCGCGGTGCCCACGAACATCACACTCCTCGAACCGCCGGTGGCCAGCCCGAAGGGCACCGTGTACCTGCGCTACGGGCTCGCCGGCGGCACACCCGGGACCGGGGACATGTCCGCGCCCGATCGCGGTGCCGGACGCGACGGCTGAGCCCGCAGTCCTGTGATGAGGAGTTCGACCATGCGGCGCGCGTCGTAGCGGGGGTCGCTCTCCGCGCCGATGCAGAGATTGCCGACGCCGCGCATCAGTTCGTACGCATCGGCGTCAGGGCGGATCTCGCCCGCCTTGGCGGCGGCGTCGAGCAGTTCGGCGCACACGGGGACGAGGCGGTCGAGGAAATGGGCGTGCAGGCTCTCGAAGGCGGCGTTGTCGTACTGCAGCGCCTCGGCGAGGCCGTGCTTGGTGACCAGGAAGTCGACGAAGAGGTTGATCCACCGCGCCAGAGCGGCGTGCGGTGTACGGCTGCCGGCCAGCAGTGACGGACCGGCCTCAGCGCATGCCTCGACCTGGTGCCGGTAGACGGCGACGATGAGGTCGGCGCGCGTCGGGAAGTGGCGGTAGATCGTGCCGACGCCGACGCCCGCCCTGGCCGCGACGTCGCGCACGGGGGCGTCGACTCCGGAGGCGACGAAAGCGGCGGCGGCGGCGTCCAGCAGCGCCTGCTCGTTGCGCCGGGCGTCGGCCCGCTTCCGGGGGGCCGGCGGCCCTGATCCGCTGTCGGTGTCGACCACTGCGCCGCTACCTCCGTGACTCCATTTGGCAAACGGAACCATGTTCCGTATGTTGCTCTACGGAACCAGGTTCCGTTTATCCAGGATGCCAGAACGGGCGAGCCGGAGCCACTCCGCGCATCGTGCGCTCGCGTCCGCTCTCAAGGAGGAACAGCCATGCAGTACCGCACCTTGGGCCGCACCGGTGTGCAGGTCAGCACCCTTGTGCTCGGCGCGATGAACTTCGGCGCTCTGGGACGCACCACCCAGGACGAGGTGAACGCCATGGTCGATGCCGCGCTCGACGGGGGCGTCAACCTCATCGACACCGCCGACATGTACGGCCAGGGCGAGTCGGAGGAGATGGTCGGCAAGGCCATCGCCGGCCGCCGCGACGACATCGTCCTGGCCACGAAGGCGAACATGCCCATGGGCGACGAGCGCAACCACCAGGGCAGTTCGCGCCGCTGGCTGGTCACCGCGCTGGACGACAGCCTGCGCCGCCTGGGCGTCGACCATGTCGATCTCTACCAGATCCACCGCTGGGACCCGAGCACGAGCGACGAGGAGACGCTGTCGGCGCTGACCGACCTGCAGCGCGCGGGGAAGATCCGGTACTTCGGCTCCTCGACGTTCCCCGCGTACCGCATCGTGCAGGCCGAGTGGGCCGCCAGGGAGAACCACCTGAGCCGTTACGTCACCGAACAGCCCAGCTATTCGATCCTTCAGCGCGGGATCGAGGGCCACGTCCTGCCCGTGACCGAGCAGTACGGACTCGGCGTGCTGGTGTGGAGCCCGCTGGCCTCCGGCTGGCTGTCGGGCGCGATCCGCGAGGGCAAGGAGATCGCCACCAGCCGCTCGGCGATCATGCCGCAGCGCTTCGACACCGCCATCGCCTCCAACCGGGCCCGGCTCGACGCCGTCGAGCAGCTGGCCAAGGTCGCCGACCAGGCCGGTCTGACGCTGATCCAGCTCGCACTCGGTTTCGTGACCGCGCACCCGGCCGTGACCAGCGCGATCATCGGCCCCCGGACCATGGACCACCTGCACTCCCAGCTCGCCGCCGCGGACACCGTGCTCTCCGCCGACGTGCTCGACGCCATCGACGGGATCGTTGCTCCCGGTGTCGACCTCGCCGCACACGAGAAGTTCGACACGCCGCCCGCCCTGCTCGACGCGGCGCTGCGCCGTCGCTGATCGCTGGTCCGCTCAGTGACCGGGCGGCAGGCGGTGCCGTGGCCGAGCACCCCCTGCCGCCTGACGCGCCACGGCAGCCGAGCGTCACGGTCCCGGAGCCGACAGGCCCGCGTGACGGCGAGAAGTACCCTTGGCCCGTGTTTTCGTCTCAAGGCCCGTCCCTGCGTGAGCTGGCGGTCCAGTCGCTGTCCTCGGTCGAGCGCGGCTACGACCTGCTCGCGCCCAAGTTCGACCACACGCCCTTCCGCACCCCCGACGGCGTCCTTGACGCGACCGCCGAGGCGCTGCGTCCGCTCGGGCCGTTCGGCCGGGGGCTGGACGTGTGCTGCGGCACCGGCGCGGGCATGCGGGTCCTCCAGCCTTTGTGCCAGGGACGGGTCACGGGCGTCGACTTCAGCACCGGCATGCTCGCGCAGGCGCGCGAAGCGCATCCGGACGCCGAATGGGTACGGGCCGACGTCCGGGCCCTGCCCTTCACCGAGGCCTTCGACCTCGCGGTCAGCTTCGGAGCGCTCGGGCACCTGCTGCCCGCCGAACGGCCCGCGCTCTTCGCCGGGGTGCACCGCGCGCTGCGGCCCGGCGGGCTCTTCGCCTTCCCGGTCGGCGCGCCACCACCGCCGACGTCGGCCTTGTACTGGGCGCTGCTCGGATTCGACCTGGCCATGCGGGTCCGGAACGCCGTGTGGCGTCCCCCGTTCGTCATGTACTACCGCACCTGCCCGCTCCACGCTCTCCGCGACGACCTGACGTCGGCCGGATTCACCGTGACGACAACCCCCTTGACGGCCCTGGGCCGACGCGAGGACGGCAGCCCGCGCGGCCGGCTCGTCCTCGCGCGCAAAGCGGGCGTCCCCGACTGACGCGGACGCCGTCGGACGGCACCTGATCGCGGTCTCAGCCGGGGGCGGCGGGGGTGCGGCCGGTTCGGTCCAGCCATTCGGCCAGCAGGGCGCGCTCGGCGTCGGTGAGGATCGTCAGCTTCGGTGCGACGGCCCGGAACGCGATGGCGGCCGCGGCCGCGTCGTCCGCGGGGAGCGCCGGCGCATCGGTGAGGATCGATCGCATGACCGCCTCGTACATCGCGTCCGCGAGGCCGAGGTCCCGGTGCTCGGGCGGGGTGGAGAGCAGCGTGAGGACGGCGCCGGTGCCGGCGGCGTGGATGAGTTCGACGGCGCGTTCCTCCGGGACGCGGAGCCGGCCGATCGCCGCGACGCGGCGGACCTTGGCGCGCAGCACCTCCACGCCGGTGGCCGCCGCCGGTGAACGCGCCCCGCGGGCGGGGTCGGTGAGGAGCCCGAAGAGGGCCGCGTTGGCGAGGCCGAAGCCGATATGGGCGTCCCACCCCGCCCGAAGGTCCGCGATCGGGTCGCCGTGGTCCTCGGCGAGGGCCTTTCCGTCGACGTAGGTGGCGAGGACGTGCTCGGCGACGGCGTCGAGCAGCGCGTCCTTGTCTTCGAAGAACCGGTAGATGGTCGGCGCCTGCATGCCCGCCGCCTGCGCCACCGCACGGGTGGTGACCGCGCTCGCGCCGCGCTCACGCAGGAGCCGCGCCGCGCACTCCACGATGCTCGCTCGCGTCTTGAGTCTGCCGGCGCCGTCCGGTCGAGCCTCTGCCATGTTTCCAATGATAACGCAGACCGGTTATCCATGTTGCTAACACTGATAGCATCTTATGCGTTCCATTGTTAGCAGAGGAGGGTCAATCATGATCATCGTTACCGGCGGTACGGGCCGGCTCGGCTCCCAGATCGTCGACCGGCTGCTCGACCGGGTCCCGGCGGACCGGGTCGGCGTGAGCGTCCGCGACACCGGCCGCGCCGACGACCTGGCCGCACGGGGGGTGCGCGTCCGGCGCGGCGACTTCACCGACCCCGGCTCCCTCGCCGGCGCGTTCGACGACGCGACGCAGGTGCTCATCGTCTCGACGGACCAGACGGACGAGGCCGCGATCGCCCAGCACACCGCGGCGATCGACGCCGCGCGCGACGCCGGCGCCGAGCGCATCCTCTACACCAGCCACCAGGGCGCCGCCGAGGATTCGGCCTTCGCGCCCATGCCCGACCATGCCGCCACCGAGCGCTACCTGTCGAAGACGGGCACACCGTTCACGGCGCTGCGGAACGGCTTCTACGCCGACACCGTCCGCCACCTGCTCGGCGGGGCGCTCGAAACCGGCGAACTCGTCGCGCCGGCCGATGGGCCCGTGTCCTGGACGGCGCACGCCGACCTCGCCGAAGCGGCGGCGATCATCCTCGCCGACGCGGGGCGGTTCGACGGTCCGACCCCGCCGCTGACCGCGCCGGACGCGCTCGACCTCACCGACGTCGCCGCCATCGTCACCGACCTCACCGGACGCACCGTCCGCCGTGTCGTCGCCGACGACGACGAGTGGACCGCCACGATGATCGGCCGCGGCCTACCCGCGGATCGGGCGAGCATGCTGCTCGGCATGTTCCGCGCCACCCGCCGCGGAGAGTTCTCCACAACCGGACCGGAACTGGAGAGCCTCCTCCAGCGCACGGCCACGCCCGTCCGCTCGATCCTGGAGGGAGTCACCGCCCGGCCGTGAACGCTCCCCTTCAGATGCGGTCGCCGGCAGGGGCGGTTACCGCATCCCGGAGAGATCTAGCGGTACCGCCTGTCGCGGGCCCGCAGATCGCCCCGGCGCGCCGGGGCATGGCGCCGCCCGGTCGCCTCGCGCTGCTTGGGCAGACGAGACGACCGGGCATGGCGGGCGGGGTGAGACCTTGTTACAGGCCGGATGCCGCGGTGCGGATCGTGGGCAATTTGGCGTACAGGGCCTCGCCGGGGCATTCGGTGGCGAAGCCGTCGCGGTGTCCGGAGATCGCGTTGAGGGTGACCTGGCTGCCGTAGGGGTACTTGCCGGCGCCGTCCGGGGCACGGGAGGTCAGGGTGACCTTGCCGGCCGGGTTCTGGCCGACGATGCCGAGCTTCCATGCCGAGACCTTGGCGACGGTGTCCAGGACCGCTTGGGCGGGAGCCGCGCTGATGTGAGTGCCGAGCACGGCCACGCCGGTGGTGTCGGTGTTGAACCCGTAGGTGTGGGCGCCGTGCACGGGCCGCTCGACCCCGCCGGCCCGTCCCTCGAACAGGGTGCCGCACTTGTCGACCAGGAAGTTGTACCCGATGTCGTTCCAGCCGAGGCTGGTGACGTGGTAGGTGAAGATCGACCGGATCACCTGCGGTGACTGGTCGCAGGTGTAGGCGTTGCCGGTGTCGGTGTGGTGGACGAACACGGCCTTGACGGACTGGTCGTAGTCGGGCGCGTCCTTCACCAGCGACTCGTCCGCACCCCAGTGGGCGCGGGAGGTGATCGCCGGACGCGGAGCCGGGTCCGCGGTGGTCTCGGTCGGGCTGGGCGACGGGGTCGCGGGCGCGCTCGGGGACGTCGTCGGGCTCGGGGACTGCGACGCCGTGGGGGTGGCCGAGGCGGTGGGCTCCGAGGCGGTCGGGGCCGGGGTGGGCGTCCGGCTCGGCGTGGGGCTCTCCGGGGCCGGCGACGCGGACGCGGTGGGCTCGGAGGCGGTCGGCGTGGGAGTGGGCGTCTCGCTCGGGGCGGAGGGGCTGGACGTGGGGCTCGGCGAGGCGGTGGGCGTCTCGGAGCCGGTGGGCTGCGGGTCGCCGGGCGTCGCGGTGGGCGTCTCGGTGCCCTTCGGGCCGTGCGGGCCCTTGCTGTGGGTCTTCTTCGGGCCGGCGTGCGAGGGACGGCCGTGCCCCTTGCTTCCCGGGTCGACCAGGTCGACCCGCAGCCCGTCGGGGAGCTCACGGCCGGCGCGGCCCAGGACCCGCACTTCGACGCCGTCGGATGGCCCGACCCAGAGCGGCGTGGTGCCGCCGCGCGATCCGGAACTCTCCGGCGAACGGGAGTCGGGGGTGTCGCCGCCGTCCGTCTCCAGCTTCTGCCACGGCGACCAGGCGCCGGTGCCGGCGGAGCGGGTCCTGATCGCCACCGCGCCCTTCAGGTCGGTGCGCACCGCGTCCCAGGTGATGCCGAGCATGCTGAACGACTCGGTCCCGGTACCGGGAATCCCCGCGGCCGGACGTCCTTTCGCCCAGGGAGCCTTTTCCTGCCCGTGCAGTGCGATGGTGCGAACTTCGCCCTTGACGGGCGTCATGTTCGAGGCGGGTGAGGACGATGTTTCCGCGGGACGCGTCATTCCGTAGGTCACGGCCCCCGCCACGACCACCGCCCCCGCGGTGGACAACGCGGCGACGCGGCCCCGGGTACTTCCGAACACGACAAAACCTCCAATGATGCCCGACTAAATTTCTTCCCCCCGGAAAACGATGGCGAGGACATTAACAGATTCGTCTGCCGGAATCGCCGCCTCCGGCCATCGGTGCGGACCACCGCCCCTACAGCTCCACCCTTAGGGAGATGGCACATAATCCAAGGTCAGAGTCATGTCGTGCTCGGGAGCGTGACACGTCGGCGGTGCCTGACGCTGTCTAAAGAAGGAGGCTTGCACCCGCCTGCCGAATGGTATTGCCTTTCATGGTCAATCGGCCGCGAGAAGTGGGCCAAAGAAAAATCTGCTCAACTTCACGGACATCGGCTCTGCCGAGCAGCCACACCATCTTTGGATACATTCCGTTGCCATTAATACCTGGAGCGTGGTCGTGGCGACTCTCGTAGTCGGCCTCGAATGGGCCAGGGTCAGGGTTTCGTGCGTCGGGTGCCGTAAAGGTGCACCAGGCCGCGGGTCACAGCGGCCGGCCACACCGTGGCGTGCTGCTCGTCGTGGATGACTTCGCTGTGGACGTCGACATTCTTCGCGTGGCGCAGCCGGCCGGTGAAGCCGGCGAGGTCGGCCACCATGTCGATGCCGGCGACGGCCTCGCGCAGTTCGGCGGACATGACCGGCCAGCTCCGGTCCGGGCTGTCCTCCCGGTCGCCCACGGCGAGGTAGACGTCGCAGGCGTCGCGGCCGGCGACGGGCGCTCGCCGCCGATCCAGCAGCAGGTGGTCGTCCCACCAGAGCGACGGGCTCACCGCCAGGAACCGGCGGAACCCCTCCGGGCGGCGTGTCAGGGCCCAGCAGGTGAGCAGCCCGCCCAGGGAGAATCCCCCGAGCCCGCGGTCGCCGGGGTCCAGGGGGTGGGCCGATTCCACGTACGGTGCGATCACGTGGCGGATGAGGTCGAGCATCGTGTCGCCGCCCCCGGTTCCGTACACGTCCTTGCCATGCAGGGGCCTGGCGACCGCTGTGGTCGGAGTCAGATCTCGCGCACGCTGGGCGGACAACCGCTTGAGGTCGTCGGTGGCGGGTGAGATGCCGACGATGACGACGGGGCGCAGTTGTCCGAGCGAGAAGGACAGCGTCGTTTGTGCGATCTGCGCCGCAATCACGAAAGTCAGGAAGCCGTCCAGCAGATACAGCACCGGGAAAGGACCCGGCCCCGCGGCGGCCCGCAGACCGGGTGGCGGCATGGCCACCGAGACATGCCACCGGTCTGTAGGTTCACTTCCGGTGACCATTGTGTACCGCACCGCACCCGGCAATTCTGCGGCCTCTGCCGTCCAGCTCACGGTCATACGGCAACTCTAGAAAGAACCAAAGGACGGGGCTCGCGAGGCGATGCTGCTCCAGAGTCCTGTGGACCCGTCTCGGGCTCCGCGCGGGGTGCGGAATCATTGGGGGATGCCGCCCGTCGAGGTTTCCGAGCGTGAGGCCGAGGTGCTGGCCGCCGTCGGCCGCCATCTGACGAATACGCAGATCGCGAGCCGGCTGCACATCTCGGTGCGGACGGTCGAGAGCCACGTCTCGTCCCTGCTGCGCAAGTACGGGGTGACCAATCGGCGTGAGCTGGCGATCCTCGCGTCCGAGCAGCAGGGCGACCATGACGGGGAGGCCGGGACGGTGGCCGGGGTGCCCGCCGCGCGCACCTCGTTCGTCGGACGTGGCGCGGAGCTGGCGGAGATCGAGTCCGCCGCCGGCCGGGCGCGGCTGGTGACGCTCCTCGGCCCCGGCGGGGTCGGCAAGTCGCGACTGGCGGCGGTCGCGGCGGCCGCGTCCCGGCACGGCGGCGTGTTCGTCGATCTGGTGCCCGTGCGGGACGGCCACGTCGAGCGGGCCGTGGCGGCCGCGCTGGACGTCGCCGAGCGTCCGCAGACCGAGTTGCACACGGTGATCGCCGAACGGCTGGGGCGCCAAAGGACGCTGATGGTGCTGGACAACTGCGAGCACCTGCTGGACGCGGCGGCGGCGTTCGCGGACCGAATCCTGGCGGCCTGCCCCGGCACCCGGATCCTGGCCACCAGCCGGGAGCGGCTCGGCGTCCCCGGTGAGCGGATCGTGCGGGTGGGGCCGCTTCCGCTGTCCTCGCACGCCGAGGCGCTGTTCACCGACCGCGCGCTGGCCGCCGACCCCGGGTTCGGCGCCGAGCCCGAGGCGGTGACGGAGATCTGCGCCCGCCTGGACGGCATGCCGCTGGCGATCGAGCTGGCGGCGGCGCGCTGCGCGGCGTTGGGGGCGTCCGGTGTGGTGGCGGTCCTGTCCGACCGCCTGCGCCTTCTGACGGGCGGCCGGGGAGCGGACGAACGGCACCGCTCGCTGCGCGCCGTACTGACCTGGAGCCACGACCTCCTCGATGAGGAGGAGCGCGTCCTGTTCCGCCGGCTGGCGGTGTTCGCGGGCGGCTTCGACCTGGACGCGGTCCTCGCCGCGACCCCGGGGACGGCGGCGGGCGCGGCGGCCGACGTGCTGGGACGGCTCGTCGAGAAGAACCTGGTCGTCAAGGCGGGGCAGGCCCGGTGGCGGCTCCTGGAGACGGTCCGGGCCTTCGCCGCGGAACAACTCGCGGCCGGCGGCGAGGAGGAAGTCGTGCGGGCTTCGCACCTTGCGTGGGCCTCCGGGCTCGCCGCCGAGCTGGCCGCCGAGCCGACCGACGGGGGCGTCCGGCAGGAGTTCGACGCCGTCGCGGACGATCTGCGCGCCGCGCTGGCCGCCGCGCCCGCAGACGCCGGGGAGGTGGCGCACGGGCTGGCACGGTCGCTGGGGCGGCTGGCCTACACGCGGAGGTTCACGCGCGAGGCGTACGGCCATTTCCTGGAGGCGGCCGAGCGGGCGGTGTCCCCGGCGGAGGCGTCGAGGGACCTCAAGAGCGCGGCCGACTGCACGCATGTCCTGCCGACCGGCGGCCACCGGCATTTCGAGCTGCTGTGCTCGGCCGCCGGGCGGGCCCGCGACGCCGGGGACGGCGGCGCCGAGGCGGTCCTCCTGGCCACGGCGGTCGTCACCACGGCGCGCAATCCCGGCTGGTACGTCGTCCCGCACGAGGAGCTGCGCGGGCTGATGGAGCGCGCTGAGGCGGCGGGTGATCCGGATGATCCGGTGGTCGCGGCATGGCTCGCCGCCGCCCGGGCCTGGGTGGCCTCACCCGAGCCGTACAGCGCCGATCCCGGTCTGGCGGAGCAGGCCGTGGCTGCGGCGCACGCGGCGGGCGATCCGGTGCTGGTCAGCACCGGGCTGGACGCCATGGTCAGCGCCGCGCTGCGCGCGGGCCGCGTGCGGGAGGCGCACCGGATCGGCCGCGAACGGCTGGACCTGCTGGACGCCCTGTCCCGCGACGACCCGGGCTGCGCGGTCGAGATCGTCGACATCGTGCACGTGGCGGTGAACTGCGCGATCGCGGCGGGTGACCTGCCCGGCGCGCTCGCCGTCGCGCGGCGGGCGCTGGCGGACGACCTGCTAGAAGACCAGTACTACCTGTCGTCGAACACCATCATCCTGCCGCTGGCGCTGAGCGGCGAGTTCGACGAGGCGCTGCGGTACGCCGGCGAGGCGTGGGAGAGCTGGCTGCGGGCGGGCCGGCCGGACAGCGGGATGATGCTGCCGGTCGCGGTCGGTCCCGCGCTCGTCCACGGCCTGCGCGGTGATCGCGGGCGGTACCTGGAGTGGCGGGCCCGCACGCCCGGCGAGGCGACCGGGCAGGTGTTCGACTTCTCGGCGCTGGCCGGTTTCGTCGATGCGCTCGTCGCCGTCCACACCGGTCGCCTCGACGCCGCCGCGGAGCTGGTCGGCGGGCTCTTCTCGGACGCGACGAACCCGCTTTACGCCGGTTACGCCCATCCTGCCGGCGCCGAGCTCGCCGTCCTGGCGGGCCTTCCGGACGCGGCGGCACGGGTCGGCGCCGCCGAAGCCGCGGCCGCCGAGAACGCGTGGGGTGCCGCGTGCCTGGCCCGCGCCCGGGGACGCCTGCACGGCGACGCCGGCGAACTGGCCGCCGCCGCCGAGGCGTGGGAACGCCTCGGCGCCCGCTTCGAACTAGCGTCCACCCTGCTGCTCCTGCCGGACCGGGCGGACGAGGGCCGCGCCGAACTGGCAAGGCTGACGAAACGCGAATAGCGCACCTCGGCCACGAGATGCGCTGTTCGCAGGGGGACGTCAGCCGGAGAAGAACTTCTCCACCGCCGTTCCCATCGACGCGGGGTCGACCTGGCCGTGCGCCTGCCCTTCCAGCCATTCCAGGCGGGCGTCCGGGACCCGCTCGGTCACCGCCTGCGCCGCGTCCCGCATCCGGCCGGAACTCGCCGAGCCCGCCAGCACCAGCGTCGGGACGGAGACCGTGGACAGCCGCTCCGGGACCGGCCCCGCGCCCACGACCGCGGCCTCGTAGGCGAGGGTGTGCGCGACGGCCTCGATCTGCGCCCAGAACGGCTGGGCCTTCATGCCCGCCACCGCCTCGGGCGGCATCTCGGCGCCCTTGGTGAGGAACAACTCGACCGCGTCGCCGCGCAGTCCCCGCTCAACGAGCGCGCCGAGTTCCCCGGCGGAAGGCAGCGAGTGGCCGGGCGCGGTCACGTACGGAGGTTCGAAGACGGCCAGCTTGGTGATCCGGGCGCCCGCGGCCACCGCCTCCAGGGCCAGCGCGCCGCCGGAGGACCCGCCGAACACCATCGCCTCCCCGCCGGCCGCCTCGATCACGGCGGTCAGGTCCTCGATCTCCCGCCGGACGGCGTACGGCGCGGTGTCGCCGCTGTCGCCGCGGCCGCGCCTGTCGTAGTTGTAGACGGTGTACCGGGAGGCCAGCGCCTCCGCGATACCGGTCATGATCGGGTCGTTCCGCGTCGAGAACGCGCCCTGGACGAGGACGACCGCGGGCCCCGCGCCGGTGCGGTCGTAGGCGATGGACGTCCCGTCCGCCGAGGTCGCCGTGCGGTGCCCGCCCGGCTCGCCGGGCTTCTCGATGACGCCGTCCGGGGTCGTGGACTCGGAGTCGGTGATCTTCTTCATGGTCGTTCCCTTTCTCAGGTGATCTTTCGTGGAGGTGGTGGACGAGCGGGTCAGGCGGTACGGGTCCGCCGGGTGCGGGTGCCCGTCCCAGCGAGGAGGGGCAGCAGCATGAGCGCGGCCGTCAGCCCGAAGGCGGCCGGGTATCCCGTGTGGACGACGACGAACCCGAAGCCGGTGGCGCCGACTCCGATCCCGACGTCGTAGGCGATGTTCCACAGGGCGCTGACAGTTCCGTACGACGAGGCGGGGACGCGGTCGAGCATCACGGCCATGCTGGCGTTGCCGGTGAGGCCGAACCCGACGCCGAACACCACCATCCCGGCCACGACAGTGGCGGGGCTGGACACCAAGACCAGGAGGGCGATGCCGCTCGCCGCGATCACCAGCCCGGGCACCAGCTGCCGGGCGGCCCCGTAGCGGTCTCCGTTGCGCCCGGCCCACCAGCGGGTGGACGTGGCCGCGAGGCTGTGCGCCAGCAGCGCCCACGCCGAGATTCCGCCGCCCGCCAGCGGCAGGAAGGTGGCGGTGATCCCGGTCGCCACGGTCGTGGCGGCGAACACCAGCGCGGGGACGAGCAGTCCACGCCGGCGGGCTGCGACGACGATCCCGAGCGGCTCCTCGGACACGGGCCGCCGTCCCGGCAGGTCCTTCACCGCCGCCAGGCCCGCCAGCGCGGACACGCCGGCCAGCGCGAACACCGGCTCGTACCCGGCCAGGTCGCCCAGCCACAGGCCCGCCGGCAGAGCGACCATGGCCGGTACTCCGCAGGCGATCCCGTAGACGCCCAGCCCCTCACCGCGCCGCTCCGCCGGGACGATCGAGGCCACCAGCGCCCCGCCCAGCACCACCGCCACCGCGAACCCGGCGCCCCGCACCAGGCAGGCCACCAGGATCACGGCCATGGACCCCGAGGCCACCAGCGCCAGCGCCGGAATCCCCAGCAGCGCCAGCCCGGTTCCGAACACCGTCCGGTACCCGAACCGGGTCACCAGCCGCGCGACCACCAGTTCGGCTGCCACGGTCGCCAGCATCATCACGCCCGTGGTCAGCCCGGCCCCCACCCCGCCGGCCCCGGTCGCGTCCGCGTACCGCGGCAGCGCGGAGAACAGCAGGTAGAAACTGGTGGACGAGCCCACACCGGCCACGAGCACCAGTGCGAACGCCCGGCTCATCAGCCGCGGCCGCGCCGAGTCCCGCGCCGTCCCGGCCGTCAGCGTGGTGGTGGTCATCGGGTCCTCCTCGGCGGTGGTGCCACTGCCGAGAAGCGTCGCCCCCGCGACCACGGACCCGGATCCGTGGCCACCACGGATCCACCACCGAAAACCCCTCACACCCCCGCCGAGCGGCCTGATCGGCGCCGCCGGGCGATATCTAGGATGGAGGCATGCTCAGGCTTGGATTTCCAGTGATCGGTGTTGAGGACGTCCCGCGGGCGGTGGCGTTCTGGACGGCCGCGCTCGATCTGGTCGTCGCCCCGGACGGGGAGAGTCCGACCTGGAAGACGCTGGACCACGCGGACGGGTCGGGTCGCGCACTGGGCCTGATGCGCAGTGAGTCGCCCGTCGAGGCACATCCCCGCATCCATCTCGACCTGCTGGTGGACACGGCGGCCGAGCAGGAGGCGGAGGTCGAGCGCCTCATCGCCCTGGGAGCGAGCAGAGCCGCCTGGGACCTGTATCCGCCGGATCCGGACTTCGTCGTCCTCGCCGACCCGGACGGCAACGTCTTCTGTGTCGTGGACCTGAGCAAGGCCGCGTCCGCATCGGGCTGAGCCGCCGGATATGGCCGTCCTGGGTCATTCGGGGTCGTGACCCGGCGGTCCGGGTGCATGCTGTGGGTCCGTTCGGACGACTACCGCGCACAGGAGCGTCGCTCTATGCCCATCAGCCTGGACAAGGTCCAGTCCACCGCGCCCGGCCTGGTCGATCTCTACAAGGCCGCCAAGGTCAACCTCGACAAGCGCGGGATTCACGGTGAGCGCGCGGCCGTTTATCTCGTGCTCGACCGGTCCGGGTCGATGCGGCGCTACTACAAGGACGGCACCGTCCAGCACCTGGCCGAGCAGGCGCTGGCGCTCGCGGCGCATCTCGACGACGACGGCGTGGTCCCCGTGGTGTTCTTCGACAAGGACGCGTACCCACCGGTGGAGGTCGGCCTGGACCGCTATCAGGGCCGGATCAACGAGGAACATGAGCGGCTCGGGCATATGGGCACGACCAATTACGCGGCCGCCATGCAGGCGGTCGTCGATCACTACCGGGCCGCCGGGACGAACGCGCCGGCGTTCGTCATCTTCCAGACCGACGGATCTCCGGACTCGCGGAGCCAAGCGCAGAAGGTCCTGTGCGACGCCTCCACGCTTCCCGTCTTCTGGCAGTTCATCGGTTTCGGGGACGACGAGTTCAAGTTCCTGCGCAAGCTCGACGACCTTCCCGTGCCGGGCAAGCGCGCGGTCGACAACGCGTCATTCTTCCCAGCCGGGACGGACCCGCGCGCCATTGCCGACAGCGATCTCTACGACTCTTTGATGGAGGAGTTTCCGTCCTGGCTCGTCGCCGCCAGAGCGGCCGGAATTCTTCGCTGACGCGGTAAGGCACACCTCGGCGAGGGCGTCGCCGAGGTTCACGGTGGGCGCTGCCAGCGCGGCTGCCGGCGAACGCCCCATACGGCGCACTTATTATTTACCGGGTACAAAGGCCGCATGAGCGTTACACGTCGCGGTTTTTTGGTCACCGGGCTGGCCGGAGGGGCCGCCCTCCTCAGCGGCGCCGGGGCCCGCGGTCGCAGCGCCGCGGAGTCCGGGACGGACGCCGGCGGCTACGTCACGCTGCCGGGTGCGCGGCCGCCGGGGCTGAAGGCGCGGCGTCTCGGCCGGACGGCGCCCGGCCTGCTGTTCCTCGGGCCGTTCCAGGGGACGGACGCCGCCGACGCCCTGATCGTGGACGACCGGGGCGAGCCGGTCTGGATCAACCGGTCGGACCGGCTGGTCACCGATCTGCGGGTGCAGACGTACGAGGGTGAGCCGGTGCTCACCTACTGGGAGGGCGAGCGCAGGCCCGGCGGGCACGGGACGGGGGTCGGCGTCGTCCTCGGCCGGGACTACCGGCGGGTCGCCGAGGTGCACGCCGGGAACGGCGTCCGGGGCGATCTGCACGAGTTCCTGCTCACCGAGCGGGGCACTGCGCTGCTCATCGCCTACCCGGAGGTGACCGCCGACATGCGCCCGATCGGCGGTCCGCGCGACGGCCGTGTTCTCGACAACCGGGTCCAGGAGATCGACGTTAGGACGGGCGAGGTGCTGCTCGACTGGAGCGCCCTCGACCATCTGGACATCGGCGAGACGCTGACGCCCCTGGCGGAGAACGCCGACGGCGGCGCGGGCGGGCCGTTCGACCCGATTCACGTCAACTCCGTCCAGGACGACGGGGAGACCCTCCTGCTGTCCGCGCGCAACTCGTGCGCGCTGTACTCGCTCGACCGGCGCAGCGGCGCTGTCCGGTGGCGGATGGGCGGCGACCGCAGCGACTTCACGGTCCCGGAGGACGCGGCGTTCGCCTGGCAGCACGACGCGCGGCGGCAGCCGGACGGGACGATCTCGCTGTTCGACAACCACATCGCCGAGGTGGGCGACGGCCCTTCGCGGGGGATCGTCCTGAAGGTCGACGAGAAGGCCCGCCGGGTGACGCTCGTCCGCGAGTTCGGCGACGGCAGGACCTACGGGCAGTACATGGGGAACATGCAGATGCTGCCGGGCGGGAACGCCCTCGTCGGCTGGGGCTCGACGTCCGCGATCACGGAGTTCTCCCCCGGCGGCAGACCGGTGCTGGAGATCACCGGTGTCGGCGACGGCTCGTACCGCGCCTACCGCTCCCCCTGGTCGGCGCGGCCGGCCGCGGGTCCCGACGTGGCGGCGGCCCCGGTGGGCGGCGACCGGATGCGGGTCCACGTGAGCTGGAACGGCGCCACCGACGTGGTCGCGTGGCGGTTCCGGGCGGGGCCGGACCCGTCGCGGCTGGCGGTGGCGGGGACCGCGCGGCGGACCGGCTTCGAGACCGCCGCCACCCTGCGGCGATCCCAGGTCGTCGTCGCCGAGGCGCTCGCGGCGGACGGCTCGTCACTCGGCCGTTCCGCGCCGCAGACCGTCTGAATCCGGGGCCGTACGGCCGGTTCGGGGCCGGCCGCGCGGTCAGTCGGTCTCGGGCGGGTCGTTGAGGGTGCGGTAGCGGTCCAGGACGCGTTCCAACTCGCGCCGGTCGCGTTTGGTGGGACGGCCCGCTCCGCGTTCGCGGCGGCCGACCGGGATGAGCGCCTCGCGCGGCGGCGGGGGCGGGCTCTTGTCGATGAGGCATTCCGCGGCGGCGGGCGCCCCGACCCGCTTGCGGATGATCTTCTGGACGACGACGATCCGCTCCCGCCCGTCGTGGCGGAGCCGGATCTCGTCGCCGGGCTTCACCGCGGTCGACGGCTTGGCGCGCTCGTCGTTGACGCGGACGTGGCCCGCGCGGCAGGCGGTGGTCGCCATCGAGCGGGTCTTCAGCAGGCGCACGGACCAGATCCACAGATCGACCCGCACCGTCCCCTCATCGCTCATGTGTTCCATGATGTCACTTCGGGGCGGGCGCCCGGTTGGCGCTGATCCAGGCGTCGGCGCGCTCCCACTGCGTGTACAGCCAGTCGGTGCGGGCGTCGCGGTCGGCGGGGACGTCCTCGGCGGGGATCCGCCACCAGTGGGCGTGGACGACGCCGGTGAGCGGGACGCGCCGCCAGATGTCGCCGACGGTGGTCATGTCGTCGAGGCCGATGTGCGCGACGAACACGACGTCGGCGGTCGGGGCGGAGTCGAGGGCGGCCAGCACCCCGCCGGGGCGCGGCGGCATCAGGTTCCGCATCCGGGCCGCGCGTTCGGCCTCGTCGGCGCGGCGGAGCCGAGTCAGCCGCCGGATCGCGCGCCGCCGCCGTTCGGGGGTGAAGTTGCCGCCCTCGGGGAAGATGACGAGGGCGTCGCGGGGGCCGAGGCCGGCGGCGAGGCGGCCGATGTCGCCGATGGCGCGGCCGCCGGGCGAGACGAACACGTTCGGCATGCGGTTCGCCGCGATGTCGATGCAGGGGTCGAGCTGGAGCTGCGCCTTCATGACCACGCGGGGCCGCCGCCGGTAGTCGGTGAGCAGATGGTGGACGAGGAGGAGCGCGTCGCCGGGGCCCGCGTGCCGGCTGAGGACGATCAGCGGGCGGTCGCCGCCCGTCGTCGCGGTCTCGGCGTCGCCCTCGATCTCCACGCGGAGGCCGAGGCGCCGCTGCGCGACCGAGTACAGGCCGGCGACGTAGCGGCGGATGATGTCGTAGTGCCGGTCGTCGCGGGTCCGGCGGCGGCACCACAGCCATCCGCATTCCAGGACGGCGGCCGACTCCCGCGTCCCCCACGCCAGCGCGAACCACAGCAGCCGGGCGACGCGCCTGCGGTCGCGCCCGAGGGCGAACGCCACCGGGTAGGCGACCGGGAACACCACGATGATCAGCAGGGTGAGGACGAACAGCAGCGGGGTGAGGACGAGGCGGCGGACGAAGGGGGGTGGCAGCATCTCACGCTCGCTCTTTGAGGTACTCCAAGGATGCCTGGTAGGCGCGCTCGATGTGAGCGCGGATTCCCGACAGGTTCCTGTACCGCATCTGGGCGAGGTCGACTCCGGCCTTCTGCGGTCCGCCGCCCGCGGGGAGGACGTGCACGTCCAGGCCGTCCGGCAGGCTCGCCATCTCCTCGAAGAACCGGTGCCGCCGCGCGATCTCGAACGCGACCATGCCGACCTCCCACGGCCGGCTCGGCGGCGGCAGGTCGCGCTCGATGCGCCCGACGTGCAGGACGTAGATGGTGGTGGCGCCGAGCATGACGGCGCGGCCGACGGGGATGCTGTGCACGAGCCCGCCGTCGAAGTAGTGCCGGTCGCCGATCCGGACGGGCGGGAGCAGCCCCGGAGCGGCGGACGAGGCCAGCACCGCGGGGATGAGCGGCCCGCCGGTGAACCAGTGCGCCATCGCCGTCTCGATTCCGGCGGCGACGCACTGGAACGGGACGGCCAGTTCCTCGAACGTCCGGACGGGCAGCAGTTCGCCGAGCATCCGGCGCAGCGGCTCGTTCGAGTGCAGGTGGGTGCCGGAGCGGGCGAGCGTCCACAGCCGCGCCCAGACCCGGGCGCCGAACACCTCGCGGACGGAGTCGTCCGCCCACAGGCCGGTGAGCCGCTCGACCGCCGTGTCCGGTTCGGCGGCGACGAACGCGCCGTTCAGCGCGCCGATCGACGTCCCCACGACGAGGTCGGGTCGGACGCCGTGCTCCTGCAGCGCCCGCAGCATGCCGACCTCGTGCGCGCCGAGGACGCCGCCGCCGCCGAGCACGAACGCGACCCGCGGCTCAGGATCCACACGCCCTCCTTCGGATGCTGAGGGCAGCCTCTCCAACGAAACCGGCGGTAAACGGCGCGAACCCTGCCCGATCCGCATGATCCACGCTATCCCGTGATCCGCGCTATCCCGTGATCCGCGCGATCCGGCGAAGGAGCGGGCCGGCCGCCCGGGGTGGGGGGCGGCCGGCCCGTCGGTCGGGTGGACGTGACTCAGTGGTGGTGGTGACCGCGCCGGGTCCGCAGGCCGTGGCCGTAGGGGAACAGCGGGTCGTAGTTCCGGTCGCCGATGTTGACGGGTTCCTGGTCCTCGCTGCGGGGCCAGCTCACCGGGAGGCGGCCCGTGAACGGACGCTCGCCGAACAGCACGTCGGAGACGCCCGCGCCCTCGCTGCCGGGCAGCCAGGACATGACGAACGCGTCCATCTTCGACAGCCGGTCGGTGACGATCTGCGGCCGGCCCGCGACGTCCAGGACGACGCAGGTCTCGATCGCGCCGCACACCTTGTCGATGTTGGCCTTGTCGGCGTCGGACAGGTTCAGCGTGTGCCCGTTGCCGACGTCGCCGACACCTTCGGCGTAGGGCGTCTCGCCGACCACGACGATGCCGACGTCACTGCCCGACATCGGCGCGGACGCGTCAGCGCTGTAGGTGACGTTCCCGGAGTTCTGCTCGATGCCCTCCAGGATCGTCGTGCCGGGGATGATGTCGCCGGACTGCCCCTGCCACGTGACCGTCCAGCCGCCGGCCTGGTTGCCGATGTCGTCGGCGTTGACGCCCGCGACGTAGATCTCCTCGTTGCGCCGCAGCGGCAGCGCGCGGCCGGAGTTCTTCAGCAGGACCTGCGACTCGGCGACGGCCCGGCGGGCGACCGCGCGGTGCTCCGGCGAGCCGATCGTGCCCGCGTACCTGCGGTCGGTGTACGGGTTCTCGAACAGGCCGAGTTCGAACTTGGCCGTCAGGATGCGGCTGACGGCGTCGTCGATGCGCGACTCCTTCACGCGTCCCGCGCGGACCTCGGCGAGCAGCGTCTCGACGAACTGCGGCGCGCTGTAGGGCTCCATGAACATGTCGACGCCGGCGTTGACGGACGTCCGGACCTGGGTGGCGTAGTCACCGGGGATCTGCTGGATGGCCGCCCAGTCGCTGATGAGGAAGCCGTCGAAGCCGATCTTCTCCTTGAGGACGTCGGTCAGCAGCTCCTTGTGCGCGTGCATCTTGACCGGGTTGCCGACGCCGTCCTCCTTCCAGTCGACGCTGGAGAACGACGGCATGATGCTGCCGACGTCGTGCTTCCTCACGGCCGCGACGTACGGCGCCAGGTCGATCTTCGCGAACGTCCGGCGGTCGGTGACCGTGACGCCCTGGTCGATGGTGTAGGTGCCGGTGGTGGACGAGCCGAACACCGTGTCGCCGTCGCCGGCGTAGTGCTTGGCCGTCGCCAGGACGTGCCTGGGGCTCTTCAGGTCCCGCTTGTGGCGGCCCTGGAGACCCTCGATGCCGGTCTCCATCTCGATGACGAGCCTCGGGTCCTCGCTGTAGCTCTCGTAGGCGCGGCCCCAGCGCATGTCGCGGACGACGCAGATGCACGGCCCGAAGACCCATTGCGGCCCGGTCGCCCTGGTCTCCTTGGCCGTGATCTCCTGCTGCCGGCGGACCAGGCCGGGGTCGCGGGTCGCGCCCATCGCGATGTTGTGCGGGAACACGGTCGCGCCGACGAGGTTGTTGTGGCCGTGCACGGAGTCGATCCCGTACAGCAGCGGGATCTTCAGCCGGGTGGCGAGCGCCTTGGACTGGTAGGCGTCCACCATGTCCGCCCACCCCTCGGGGGTGTTGTCGGCGGGAACCGAACCGCCGCCCGACAGGACGGAGCCGAGCGCCAGTTCCGTGATCTGGTCGCGGTCCCCGTCGATGGCGCCGCGTTCGGCCTGCGTCATCTGGCCGACCTTCTCCTCCAGGGTCATGCGGTCGAGCAGGTCGCCGACCCGCTGGGAGACGGGGAGCCGCTGGTTCAGGTAGGGGGCGTTGTCCGGGGGTGCCTGGGGAGCGGCGGCCAGCGCGGGCTGCGCCGCGATGGCCGACGGGAGGGCGGCGATGGTCGCGAGCGCGACCAGGGACCGTCCGATCCGGGAGCCGATGACGCGTCTGTGGGGGTGTCGCAAGTCGTCCCTCCTGGGTCTCTTCGTGGACGCCGCGCGGCCCGGCGGACCGCGCGCCGGGGCCCGGGGTCATGGCTCGCCCGGACGGCCATGACCCCTGCGCCGGTGACGTCGTCACCCAGGAACCTCTACCGCCTCCGCTTACCTGTCAAGAAACCTAACTATTGATCCGCCACTACTTCGTGCAAGACGTGAAAGAAGGGGTTGACGCTGATCAACTCCGCGGTTATGGACGGCCGGCCGGAACCCGGTCGGTGCTGGTCGTCCGCGGGTGGCGCCCGTTCCGGCCACGTCCGCCCGGCCGCCGCGGGAGACGATCGCGGACGTCACGCGGCCCGCGCAGCCGCCTCATCCGGCACCGTGGCCACACCCGGTCACTCCCCGCCTTGAGACGCGGCGCGCCGCCCCCATGGGCGGAGCCATGAGGGCGGCACGCCGCGGTGAGCGGGTGTCCGTGCGGCCGGGCGCCCGGCCGGTCGGCGGGTGAGCGACCGGCCGGGCGCGTCGTGCGCCGGTGCGTCTCCGGTGCGTCTCCGGTGCGTCTCCGGTGCGGCGAGAGGCTACTTGGGCAGGTCGCCGCGCCCGCCGCCGCGGCCGGTCTCCCGCCCGGTCCCGCTCTCCTCGTCGCGCGTGACCTCGATGCGCTCCTTGCGGAGTTCGCTGCGGACCGTCTGCTCGTCCTGCACCTGCTCGGTGCGGACCCGGATGCGCTCGACCGGGACGGTCTCCTTGGAGACGACCGGGCGCTCCTCGTAGAGGATGATCTCCTGCTCGTCCTCGGACAGCGACACCTCCGCGCTCGGCCGGCCGCCCGTGATGGGCTCGCGGTCGATCTTGATCTCCTCGTGCGAGACGGGGATCGTGCGCTCGACCATCTCGGTCTCGACCCACTTGTGCACCCGGACGCGACCCGCCTCCTGCCGCTCGGTGCCGATGCGCATCTGCTCCTCCGACCGGGTGATCTCGGTCATCGGGGCCTCCGCGCCCTCGCGCGCCGACTGCGGCGGCATGGCCTGCCGTTCACGCTTGCCGCCCTTCTCGGGGCGGACGGCCATCCCGGCGGCGGCCTTGCCGGCGGCGCCCTGCGTTCCGGCCGCACCCTCGGTGCCGGTCGTGCCTGTGGCGGCCTTGCCCTCGGCGCCGGTCTCCTGCTGGGTGCCCGTCTCGCCCTTGCGGCGGCCGCCCGGGGGACGTACGCCGTAATGCCGGTACAGGTCCACGATCTGGGCGTGCGAGAGGTGCTCGTCCGCGTCCACGTTCGGAGCGCCCTTGATGGTCTCCTTGTCGTACGGAACCTGCAGCATGTCCTGTTCCTTGCGGGCCCCGGACAGGGGGACGAAGCTCTCCCGCATACCGAACCATCCGGTGTGCACGGTCACCCACTCCGGAGCCCCGGAGTCGTCGTTCAGGTAAACCTGCTTGATCGTGCCCACCTTCGTGCCGTTGGTGTCGGTCACGCTCATGCCCATCAGTTCCCGCACCTGCGTCTGCGCCTGCACGTTGAACACCTCCGCTTCCGTGAAACGCTGCCGGACGGCGGGGGGCGGGGGGAGGCGGTGGTGCCCGCCAGTCGGTAGCGGTGAATCCCGGTCGGACGCCGGCGGTACCGGTCGTCCTTGTTCTGTTGATCCCGAGTTGCCGGATTACTTGCTGGGTTTCCGAATAGACGGCCGATAAACGCGTTTACACAATTGTGGTAAACGATTTACCGAAGACTTACCTCGACTCCGGACGCAGGCTCCGGCATCTTTCGGCAGCAAATACCCGGCGAATCTCATTTACGGACAGCACACGCCCCCTGATGGTGATCATTTTAGAAAGTGGCAGTTTCCCTTTCCGTGGACCGCGCAACACTGCGAAAAGACATTCCCACACATCGGAGAACTGCTATGCACGAATTCTCACGCATGTCCCGGACGGCGGCGGTGGCGGCGGTGACCGCCGCCCTCGCGAGCACGATGACGGCGGCGGCCGGGACGGCCCTGGCGGCGGAGCACTCCCCCGCCTGGTGCAAGCCCGGCGGCATCCTGTCCGCCCGCGCGCTGCCCCAGCGGATCAAGATCGCCGACTGCGACCTGCGCGGCCGCACCGTGCGCGGCGCGAACGGGCTCGCCGCCACCGTCCCGACCGATGGGACCTCGCTGGTCGCGCATTCGCTGCGGACCAACGGCGCCACCGACCTGCGCATCGAGGTCGACGACCGCGCGGGCGAGGTCATCATCACCGGGCGCGGCGAACGGGTGCCCGAGGCCCGGCCGCGCGGATCCCGCGCGCCGGTGAACCCCTGCGCGGACGGCGCGCACCGCCTCCAGCCCAGCACGTGGCTGAGGGGCACCAAGGTCCAGTGGCACTACTACCCGGGGACGCGCGGGCTGCCCGGGACCGGCATCAACAAGGGCGTTTCCAACATGGCCGACGCCCGCACCGACTGCGGCGGCGGCCGGTTCACTCCGCCGCCGGACATCGGCGAGTACTACGCGGGACGAACGGGCAACGCCCCGAACATCACCGGGAGGGCCACGTGCGGGACCCGGGACAAGAGCAACACGTTCGGCTGGCTGCGCATGAGCGGCACGGCGAACAACGTCCTGGCGGCGACCTGCATCTGGTACGTGGGCAAGACGACCATCGAGACCGACATGGCCCTGCAGGAGCAGGGGACGAAGTGGTGGTCGGGCGGGAAGTGCCGGCCCGGGAGCTACTCGGTGGAGGCGGTCGCGACGCACGAGGCGGGACATGTCTTCGGCCTCGCCCACGTCCCGGGGGCCGCCCACGCCGGGCTCACGATGGCGCCGTCCATCGGATCGTGCGACAACGGCCCGGCCACCCTCGCCAAGGGCGACTATGCCGGGCTGATCGCCCTCTACGGCGGACGCTGAGCGGCGGCGGCCGACGCGCCGTTCTGCGTCCGGCCATGACGATCGGGGTCAGCGGACGCGCTTCTTGTGGTGGAGCGTGCCGATGACGACGAGGCGGCGCCGGTCCGATCCCTTCGGGGTGCAGGTGATCAGCGTGACGTACTCGCCGTCGGGCGCGCTGCGCCGCTTGAAGGGGACCGGCTCCAGGACGCTCCGGTTCCTCGGCTTGATGACGTGCATGCTCCGCGCCTTGTAGACATAGGACGTCCTGCCGACCCGCAGGACGATCCGGTCGCCGCGCCGCATCTCGTCGAGTCGGTTGAACGGGCGGAGATGGGTGGTCCGGTGGCCGAGCAGCACCGTGTTGCCCTCGTGTCCCGGCAGGGCGGTCCTCGGATAGTGCCCGACGGCACGCCGCAGCACCGAGCCGCCGACTCCCTCTCTGACCTTGGCCTTCAGGCCCATCCGCGGGATCCGGATGTGCGCGATCACCGCGCCGTACCTCGGCCGGGCGGGAGCGGCGGCGGGAACGGCGGCGGGGGCCAGGACGGCGGCCGGTTCGGAAACGGCCGCCGTCCCCGCCCGCGCCCGCGTGGCCGCCTGCGTCTGCGGGACGCCGAGGACCGGCAGGCTGCAGCACACGGCCATCGCCGCGGCGGCGAGGGACTTGCGATCGAGCATGGTCCACCTCCATCGATCTGGGCTCTGCGGCGGAAAGTTCCGGCGAGGGAGAGGGGGCGGCACGTCTGCCGCCCCCTCGCCTCAGCTCATCGGCCGCGGATCGTCACCCGCGCCGATGCGTTGTCCTCAGTTCAGAACCGGGGAGCCGAGGTTCACCGGCAGCCCCTCGCCCGTCGGCAGCCCCTCGCCCGTCGGCAGCTTCGAGCCGATGTGCCCGGGCCGGACGTCCGCCGGCACCGGCAGCCGGGCGGGCCGCTTGAGCGAGTTCACGAATCCCTGCACGGCGGGCAGACCGGCCGCACTCCGGTAGCCGCCGGCCGGCTGCGCCATGCGGGAGCCGCTCTTGCGCATCGTCGACGGCAGCTTGTCGTTCCCGGCGGCGGGCCTGTCCTTGGACGGCTTGTGGACCTTGTGCTTCTTCGGCGGCGTCCGCAGGGTGGGCGGCAGCTCGTGGTGCCCCTTCCCGACCGACGCGCCGCCCTTGCACTGCGCCTGCGCCAGGCCCAGAACCGCGACGGCGTTGCCGCACACGTTCACGGGGATGCTGATCGGCGCGTACACCTGGTTGCCGCCCAGGATGCTGAAGCTCCCCGACGTCTTCATCTTCGGGTCACCGCCGGCGCGGCGCTCGACGAACGCGCCGCCCTTGCACTGGGCCCGCGACGCCCCGAGCACCGCGACGGCGTTGCCGCACACGTTCACCGGGATGCTGATCGGCACGTACACCTGGTTGCCGCCCAGGATGCTGAAGTTGCCGGAGGTCTGCATGTCCCCGTGGCCGTGTCCGTGGCCGTGGCCGCCGCCGTGGCCGCCGGCGCTGCGGTAGCCCGGGTGCCACCCGTCGTGGTGGTGGTCCTTCTTCCCGGACGAGACGCTGGCGCCGCCCTTGCACTGGGCCTTGCTGAGCCCGATGATCGCGATGGCGTTGCCGCAGACGTCCACCGGAATGCTGATCGGCGCCTTGACCTGGTTGCCGCCTCCGACCGAGAAGTTGCCGGAGGTCTTGTCGCCGTGGCCGCCGCCGTGCCGGTCGCCCTTGACCGTGGCGCCGCCCTTCGACTGGGCCTGCGACGCCCCGAGGGCGGCGACGGCGTTGCCGCTGGCCTCGACCGGGATCGAGATCGGGGCCTCCACCTGGTTGCCGCCCAGCACGCTGAAGTTGCCGGACGTGGTGTCGGCGTTCGCGACGACGCCGGAGCCGAAGGCGGCTCCGACCGCGACTGCTCCGGCGGCCACCAGGGCGGCGCGGCCGGTGTTCCTTGCCCACATACGCATTTGGTGTTTCTCCTGTCCTTTTGGCGATTTCGGTGAATCGGTGATGATCGCTGCGCGGCACCGTCCGGGTGGGCGCAGCTCGCAGCGGCCGGGCGCGGCCGTTGCCGATGGGAGAAAAGGTCAGCGGGAAGTGATCACTCGGGTGATCGGGGACGGGCGGCGCGCCTCATCGCGCGCGGGCCGTCACGGGCGGGCCGATCGCGGCCGGCCGGGGGTCCCTAGTCCGGGACGACGGACGGGCCGCCGGGGGCTGACACGTCGGTCAGCGCCGCGCGGCGGAACGTGCCGAGCTCCACGGCGGGCGGCGCCGCCGGATACCGGCCGCCGTGAAGGTCGGCGACCGGCGAGAACGGGTGCCCGCCGTTGCCCCCGCTGCGCGGGTTGTCCTGCGCCGACGGCAGCGCGGGCCCGGGAACGTGCCCGTCCCCTCGGCAGCCCTGGCAGTGGCCCGGCTTCTGGTCCTTCGCGAAGGCCTCGGGCATGGGCGACGAATGACCGCTCCCGGCCGCCGTGCCCACGCCGGACGCGGCCCCGTCATCGACCTGTGCCGTGTCCTCCGCCGCCGGCGGCTCTTCCTGCGCGCCGGACGGCAGCCCCTCGTCCATGACGGGCCGCAAGCCGGCGACGTCGTGGACGAGACCCTCCACGATGGGCGCGTCCGGGCGGACGCGGGGCAGCCGCACGCGCGGGACACCGGCCGCGTCGGCCAGCTCCCTCACCTGACGGACGGTCCGGTCCTTGCGCTCGAACACCTCGTGGCGCCGCGCCTGGAGGAACCGCACGGGGTGATCCCCGATCTCCCGCACACGCTCCCGCACGTCGCGGAGGTCGCCCTCCGGCGAGCCCACCTGCCGCAGCGGACGATTCCCGACCTCCCGCACGCGTTCCGGTACGAGAGAGGCGTCGAGCCCCTTCGACTCGGGGGCGTGGGGTTCGGGGACGGCGGTCCAGGATGCGTTGCCCGGGTGTGCCGGCTGCTGTGCCGCGGATGCTGATTGGTTCAGCGCGGAGAGGGCGAGCCAGCCCGCGAACGCGAATCCGGCGATGGCGATCAGGCGCACGAGAACCGGGACGAGGGCACGCCGCGGCCGACCCTGGGGGCGTATCGCCCCGCGCTGGATCGGTGTGGGCTGCAATGCCGGTTCTCTCCTCGCATCTGCGTTCGTCACTGGCCGGTCGGGCACGAACGTAGCACCGCGGAACACGTGATCAAGGAGCCATTGTTTTCTCGTCCGGCGTGTCTTCGGATCATTTACCGGCGCATGAATCCCCGTTTTACCGTGGACGGTTTTCCAGCCGCACGATTACCCCTTTGTCGGGTATTGAAGTTTTGTCCTGCCGGGCCGGTGGGCGCGGCCGTACAGCCGGTGTTCAGCCGGTGTTCATGCGGAGTTCGGGAGAAGTATGGCGAACGGTATCCCGTGCGCTACATTCGGTGAGCGGGCGGTCACGGCGGCCGCCCGGCCGAGGAGCATGCCGATGCCCGACCAATCGCCCGCGCTCGCGCAGCTGTGGCCGGCGCGCCGCCGCCGCCGCCGGTCCGTCACCCGCACCGGCGTCCGCCTCATCGTCGTCCCCAGCGTTCCGCCTGCTCAGAGCACCCGTTCGCAGCGGATCCTGACCGGTGCCTGGACGCTGTACTCGCGCTGGGAATGGACGATCGCCGAGGCCCGCGCCGAACGCGCACGCCGCCGGGCGCACCCGCCCTGGCGCTGACGCCCCGGCGGGGGCGGTGCGGAGGAAGGGCCGGCGGCGCCCGTACGGGCGCGCCGCCGACCGGAGGAAAATCCTTTACCGCGTGGGCAGGTCCGGCTCCAGGACGTTCTCCACGCGCCCGGCGGGCGGCCGCACACGGGGCGTCCGCCGGATGATGTGGTGCGCGATCCGCCGCGCGGCGAAGTCCGCACCGTGCACGAACCGCATGACCGGGCCGAAGGTGGGCGCCGCGGCGAGGCCCGCGAAGTACAGGCCCGGCGCGGACGCCTCGAAGTCCCGGCTGAGCACCGGCGCCCCGTGCCGCGTGGTGACGCGGGCGCGCAGTTCGGGCGAGAGCATCGTGAGCCGCCCCACGTCCGGGACGAACCCGGTCGCGGCGATGACGTGCTCCACCTCCGTCACCAGGCGGCGGCCGGTGCGGTCGGTGGTGGTGAGGGCGACGCCGTCCTCCAGCTCGGCCACCTTGCCGATGTGCCGGCCCGTCGAGACGCGGACGCGATCGTCCAGCCGGTCGCGCAGCCACCACGCGCCTGCGGGCGGGAGCGTCTCGCGGACGATCCGCCGCCGCGTCTGCTCCGGCAGGTGGCGGACGAGCCCGGGACGTTCCGCCCACAGCCACGTCCGGTAGCCGGTGCCGAGCCCGGACCGCGGGCCGCCGCGCGCCTTCGACCACAGGGACCGCCGCGCCTCGGGGACCGTGTTCCAGTCGAGTTCGCGGGCGCGGGCGAGGACGTGCGGGGACGCGCCCGCGTCGGCCAGCAGCACCGCGGTCTCCAGCGCGGACTGCCCGGCGCCGACCACGGCGACCTCCTTGCCGGCGAACAGGCCGAGGTCGCGGTGGGCGCTGCTGTGCGAGACGAGCCAGGACGGCAGGCCCGCCAGCCCGTCCGGGATGTGGGCGAACGGCCCGACGCCGACGGCGACGACGACCGTGCGCGCCGCGATCGTCTCGCCCGTGGACAGCGTGACGAGGTACCCGCCGGGGCCGCCCCGGTCGACGGTCACGACCTGCGCGTCCTCGGTGCCGGGGATCGCGACGGAGGCGAACCAGCGCCCGTAGGTCACGAACGTCTCCAGCGGGATCGGCTGCCCCACCCGCCAGTCCGGATGGCGGTCGGTGAAGGACATGCCCCTGATCGGCGCCCCCAGGCTGGAGGCGAACGGCTCGGACTTCAGGAACATGCCCTCCGGCATGTTCTCGGCCCAGAACCGCATCGGTTCGCCGATGATCCTGACGTTGAGCCCGAGGTTCTGCAGGTGGGCGGCCGTCGACAGGCCGTAGGGCCCGGCGCCGGCGATGACGACGTCGCTGGCCGAGTCGCTCATGGTTCGTACCCCCGTGTGAGTGTGGTGTTACCTGGTGCGGAACCGCTCGACCGCGCGGATCACGCTCTGCCGTCCCATCGCGAGGAACGGCGGCAGGTCGTCGCCGGCGTACCAGGCGAACTCGTCGGCCTCGCGGAGCGGGCGGAGCGTCTCGCGCAGCGGGCGCAGTGCCGCGCGCGGCGGACGGGGAGTTCCCGCGCGCGTTCCCCGGCCGGCGGACCCCTGGAGGTAGTGGTTCTCCACCAGCAGGTTGCGGCCGAACGCGGGACGCGCGTCGGGGACGCGGCGGCCCGACTGGTGCAGGTGCAGGACGCGGGCGAGGTCGAGGCCGTCCTGGTCGGCGAACAGCCGGAACTGCGCGCCGATCCGGGGGTTGAAGTCCAGCAGGTGGTAGACGTCGTCGTCCGCGTCGTGCCTGAAGTCGAGGTCGACGAGGCCGCGGCAGCCCAGCAGCCGGACGATGCGGACGGCGAGCCTGTGGAGTTCGGGGTTGGCGACCCACTCCCCCGCGACCGTGTGCCCGGCCTGCGGCGGATGCGCGAGGTGCTTGCGGCCGGTCGCCCCGAACAGGCAGCGGAGGCTCTCGTCGAAGTAGCCCTGGAAGAACCAGTCGCCGTCGGCCGTCGGGATGCGCCGCTGCAGGATGAGGGGGCCCGCGTCGCCGTCCGGGTCGCGGTCGCGGGTGGCGGCGAACAGCCGGTGCGCCTCACCGAGGGTGTTGACCACCGTGGTGCTCCGCATGCCCGGGCCGAGCCGCCACGGCCGCGCCCACTTGGCGATCAGCGGGAGGCCCAGCGCGCCGGCGGCCTCGTCCACCTCGTGGGCGGACGAGGGCGTCCGGCACGGCGGGCAGGCGATGCCGTACCGGGCGCACGCCTCCAGCAGAAGCGCCTTGTCGGCGACGCGCCGGGGGACGTCCGGGTCCTGGCGCGGGAAGACGAAGTGGGGCGTCAGCGCGTCCGCGTGCTCGGCGACGAAGATCGCTCCGGCGTCGTCCAGCGGGACGAGCAGCGCCGGCCCGCCGACCCGCTCACCGATCACCCGCAGATGGCTCAGCAGCGCGGACGGCCGCTCGGCGGGCGGCGCCCACGGATGCCCGCGGGACAGGTAGCGGGAGCGGGACGCGGGGTTGCCGCGCCCCTCCAGGATGGCGTGCACCTCTACCCCGGCGCGTCCGAGGCTTCTGATCGCGCCGAGCGTCCCGTGATGGAAGACGTTGCGGTCGGTGCGCAGCAGCAGGACGGGAAGACCGGGATCCAGGCGGGTCCTCGACGGGACCTGCGTATCGACGAACATGGCGTTCAGCGGACCCATTCCAGCGGATTGTAAATTTTGGGGCCATCCGCCCGGAATATTTGTTCGGTAGCGGACACCCGGGGAATACGATACGCATGCGAGCTGCCGATATCCATTCAGCCGGGCGATCATCCGGCCGCCGGCGAAAAACGCTGATTCCGTTCTGTCCGCTCCCTCCTGTTCTGACGGTGTCCGCCATGCTGCTCGCGCTCACCGTGTCGACATTGGCGACATGGCCGCAGCACCTGGCGGTGCAGGAATCGCAGAAATATGTTCCCTTGGGGGCGTTTCTGGGTTCCGGTGCCGAGGGCGTCGCCCGGGTCGGGCGCTTCCAGCGGTGGCTCGGCTCCACGGTGACGGTCGGGCGCACCTACCTGCCGGGCGACGACTGGAACGAGATCGAGGGCCCGCGGCGGATGCTGGCGGCGTGGGCGCGGTGGAAGGCGGCCGACCCGCGCCGGATGCTGGTGGTCAACGTGCCGATGATGGCCCCGAACGAGGCCGGGCTGCCGGTGCCGGTGCTGGACTCGCTGCTGCGGGGCGGCGCGGCGGGCGCGTTCGACGGCCACTACCGGACCCTCGCCCGCCGGTTCGTCTCCGTCGGGGCCGGCGACTCGGTCATCGTCCTCGGCTGGGAGATGAACGGGGAGACCTACAGCGGCCGCTGCGCCCCCGATCCGTCCTCCTGGAAGGCGTACTGGCGGCGGATCGTCACCACGATGCGCGCCGTGCCCGGCGCCCGTTTCCGTTTCGATTTCGCGCCGACGCGGGGACGGGACGCGATTCCCTGGACGGAGTGCTATCCGGGCGACGACGTCGTCGACATCATCGGGTCCGACAGTTACGACCAGCCGGCGGGCGAGTCGTTCGAGGAATTCGTCAACGAGCCGTACGGGCTGCGCGCACAGGCCGAATTCGCCGCCGCGCACGGCAAGCCGATCTCGTTCCCCGAATGGGGCCTGTTCCACAACTCCGACAACCCGGAATATATCCAGGGAATGCACGACTGGATCATGTCGCATGACGTCGTGTACCAGTCGATCACGGACTACTGCCCGCACGGCGTCTGGGCGTGCGGCCGCAACCCGCGCTCCTCCGGCCTCTACCGCGACCTGTTCGGCGGCGTGACGGCCCCTTCCCCGGCCCCGCGGACACCGGAGACGCCGACGACCTCGACACCGTCCACGACCCCGTCCGCGACCCCGTCCGCGACACCGGCGCCCGGCACGCCGTCCACGACGCCTTCCCCAGAGAAATCCACCCCGGCGATGCCGGCGAAGCCGGGCGGGCCGGCGCCGAGCAGGCCGCCGACCACGGCCCGCACGTCGACCAGGGCCTCCTCGGGCGCGGCGCCGAGCCCGGCGACGCCGCGGGTGACGGCGGCGAGCAGCGCCACCGTCCGGGAGACGTCGTAGGCGGCGGACGCGGCGGCCGCCTCCCGCCCCTCCTGGTCCGCGACCAGGGGGAATAGGAGCCGCGCCGCGACCTCCTCGGCCAGCGCGGCGGGATCGTCCACCGGCACGAGGGCGCCGACCCCGGGACGGACGACCTCGGTGATGCCGGGAATGTCCGTCCCGACGAGGGGCCGTCCCGTGGCGAGCGCCTCCAGCGCGGTCAGCGGCAGCCCCTCCCACCGGGACGGCAGCACGACAACGTTCGACGCCGACAGCCAGTCGCGGGGATCCTGCACGGCCGGGACGAACAGGACGCCCGCCACGCGTTCGCGGCTCAGCATGCCCAGGTCCTCGCCATCCCCGACGATGGCGAGGCGCGCCGACGGGCACCGCTCGCTCACGCCAGGCCATGCCGCGACCAGCACGTCCTGCCCTTTCTGCCGGGTCAGGCGCCCGATGCAGACGGCGAGGGGCACCGCGGGCGGAAGGCCGAGCCGGGTACGCGCGGCCAGCCGGGCGGCGCCGTCGGCGGGCCTGAACCGACGCCGGTCCACGCCGTTGCGGACGAGCCGGTACGGGCCGCGCACGCCCGCGCGCATCCCCTCGCACAGCTCGCCGATCCCGACGCAGATCAGCGCGTCGCTCCAGCGGGCCGCGATCCGCTCCCAGCGGCGGCTGACGGCGCCCTGCCGGCCGGTGGCGGCGAGCCACGACCAGCCGTGCGGCTGGAAGATCGTGGGGGTGCCGCACGGCCGGAGCAGCAGCCGTCCCGCCAGCCCCGCCTTCGACGAGTGCAGGTGGACGACGTCGGGCGCGAAGCTGCGCACCAGGCGGCGGAGCCTCAGCGACTCCAGCAGCGTCCGGGGGCCGGGGGCGCGTCCGGCGGGCCAGTTGAACCAGGGCACGCCCGCCGCCGCGCACCGCGCGGGCAGGTCACCGCCCGGCGGGCAGGCGACCGCCACCTCCCAGCCGCGTCTGCGCTGGTCACCGGCCGCCTGCCCGATGTAGACGGCGACTCCGCCCGCGTTCGGCTGGCTGACGTGCAGCACCCGGAGCGGGGTGAGGTCCCCGCCCATGGACGCGGCGTCCACCCTGGGCGGGGCCTCAGCCATGGCCTCCCCGCCATCGGTGCCGCCGCGACGCGAGGTGCGCGCGGGTCCGGGCCAGGCCGGCGAACGCGGCGGCGGAGGCGGTCCGCCCGAGGATGATCCGCTGGTTCTGGACGGGCGTCGGCCGCCACTTCAGCTTGTACGGCTCGTCGCCGCGCAGCAGGCTGACGCCCTGCCGGTGGCGGTCCCGGGCGATGGCGAGGTCCTCGCGCAGCAGCATCAGCGAGACGTCCACGCAGCCGCGCAGGTCGGGGATGGCCCCGTACAGGTAGGCGCCGACGTGCCGGTGGCCGATGAGGACGAGGTCGCTGGCGACGAGCCGCTCGTCCCACCGGTACTGCAGGACGGCCGCGCGCCCGTCGCGGACCATCCCGGCCGCGGCCTCGGCCAGATGCCGCCGGAACCGTTCGCGGGTGTGCTCGGGGTTGATGGGGCGGCCCTGCCACTGCCGGACGTGCAGTTCCAGCAGGGCGTGGACGGCGTCCGAGGCGCCCTCCGCCGGGACGGACTCCACCGTGATGCCGCGGACGTCGATCTTGCGGAGTTTCGCGCGCATCTTCCCCGCGGTGCGGCGCGGCAGCCGCCCGAGGACGTCGTCGATCCCGGCGGCGGGCAGCTCCAGGCACACCGACGACGGCATCCGCCACGTCCGGCGCGGCCAGTGCCGGGCCACCTGGTGCGCCGCCGAGCCGGGACGGACCTCGCGGAGGTCGAGCGCGCACCATCCGTGCTCGTCCAGCAGGGCCCGGGTGAGGTGCCGGACGGCGCCGTCGGCGTACACGGGGTCGAGCAGGAAGTCGGTGAAGTCGCTCTGCTCCACCGCCAGCGGGACCAGCACGGGGAACCCGTGCCGCACCCCCGCCATCAGCGGGGCCGCCGCGACGAGCCGGCCGCGGCACCGGACCAGGACGAGGCGGAGCCTGCCGCCCGTCCCGTACCAGCCCCACCACGCCTTGAGCCACTCGTACGTCTGGAAGGGCGTCGCGGCCGGGCTGCGGTCGTACAGGTCGCGCAGTTCGCCGGCGAGCGCGACGAGCGCCTGCTCGTCCCGGTGCACCTCCACCGACCAGTCGACGGCGGACGGGGCGGCGGCGAGCGGCGCGACGTCCCCGCGCGCGAGGCCGGACAGGCTCATGTCCCCACCCCCGCGCGTTCGGCGCGCCTCGGCTCGGCGGCGTTCGGGATCGGGCCCGCGGCGGCGGTGTCCGGGCGGCGGCGGCCGGCGTCGACCCGGCCGCGGCGGCCGCTGATGACGGCGGCGGCGAGCCCGGCGAGCAGGACGCCGGACGCGGTGCCGACGGCGACGCCCAGCGGCAGGTTCGGCGACGACGGCGTGGCCGGCGGCGCCGCGAGCGTCATCAGCGCGACGCGGACCCCGGTGTCGCCGCGGTGCGCCGTCCCGTACCGGACGAGCGCGTCGGCGGCGGCGTTGGCGAACGCCGCCGCGTCGTGCGGGGTCCGCCCGACGCCGGCCAGCCTGATCAGCGGCGTGTCCGGCGACGTCGACGCCTGGACGTGCTCGCGGGTGGAGCCCGGCGCGGCCTTCGGCAGCGGGAGCGTGGAGTAGTCGAGGGTCTCCGGCAGCGGGGCGAGCCGCCCGTACGCCTGGGCGAAGCTCACCGCCGCGGGCCCCGCCTGCCCGGCCTCCCCTTCCTCGACGACCAGCACGAACGCGGCCGCGGTGTAGGTGGTGGGCGCGAACAGCGCGTACCCGAGGCCGCCGAGGAACCCGGCCAGGACGAACGCGATGGACAGCCCGAACCGTCTGAGCAGCGCGGCGAGCGGACCGCGCACCCGCCCGGCGGCCGCGGCCACCGCCCCGCGCACCCCGCGCCGCCGCCGGCGCACGCGCACGCCGGGCGGCCGGACCTGCTTCGTTCTCGGTCTCCGGTCGGCTTCACGTTGCGGCATCATGAGCCCTTTCTCGTGTCGGAATGACCCCGCAGAGGGACGGCTCGGAAAGATCGTCTTCGTAGAGCTGGGCGAGTTTGGCGGCCTGCTCGGCGATGGCGTAGCGGCCGACGACCGGCGGCACCGGCGTCCGCTCCCGCGTTCCGCGCGCGAAGCGTCCGAGTTCGGTGCTCCAGGCCCGCGCGTCGGTGGGCAGCCGCAGGGCGTGCGGCGCCTCGCCGGGCGGGCGGTCGTCGATGGCCGGGCAGGTCGTGTAGAGGACGGGGAGTCCGGCGGCCAGCGCCTCCAGCACGCCGAGGCCGAACGCCTCCTGGACGGACGGCGCGGCGAGGACGTCCATCGCCGCCAGGGCGCCCGCGACGTCCGACGTCCCCCCGGCGAAGATCACCCGTCCGGCGGCGCCGAGGTCGCGGGTCAGCCGTTCGAGGTGGCCCCGCTCCGGTCCGGCCCCGACCAGCAGCAGCCGGACGCCGTCCAGCGGCGCGATCGCCTCGATCAGCAGGTCGAACCGTTTGGTGGGGACGAGCCGCCCGACGGCGCCGACGATCGGCTCGTCCGGGAGGATGCCGAGGCGGCGGCGCGTCGAGGCGCGGCGCGCGGCGTCGAACGCGAACGCGGCGGCGTCGACGCCGTTCGGGATCACGACGATCCGGCCGGGCCGGACGCCCCAGCCGCGCAGGCGGGCCGCGACGGTCGGCGACACCGCGACGGTCGCCGACCCGAGCCGCTCGGTCGCCCGGTACAGCGCCCGGACGCCGCTCGTCGTGGCGCGGCCCTCGATGTGGCCGTCGCCCAGTGAGTGCTCGGTGGCGATGACGCGGGGCGTCCCGGCCATGCGGGCGGCGATGCGGCCGTAGACGCACGCGCGGTACAGGTGGGTGTGGACGACGTCGTACCGTCCGCGCCGGATCAGCCGCGCGAGGCGGGGCAGCGCCGCGACGTCCCGGTTGCCGCGCATGCCGATCTCGTGGACGGGGACGCCCGCGCACCTGATCTGCGCGCCCAGCGTTCCCGTCCGGGTGAGCGTCGCGACCTCGCAGGACACGGGCAGGTGGCGCAGCAGGAGGGCGAGCTGGCGTTCCGCGCCGCCGTGCTCCAGCCCGGTGATGACGTGCAGGACTCGGGTCACACGCGGCTCCGGCGCCGCAGCCCGTGGGGGAAGGCTCCGTGGGGGAGCAGTTCGTGGCGGAGGAGTTTGGCGCGCATCCGCAGCGGCCCGTCCCGGTCGCCGATGTAGGCGCGGGGCAGCGCGTGCCGTCCCGGCTCGCCGGGCTTGATGTGGCACGCGTAGTCGTAGCCCGCGGCGCGGACCGCCTCGACCTCGCGGGCCGCGGCGTGCCCGTACGGGTAGGCGAAGCCGGTGACCGGGCCTTCGACGAGCTCCTCCAGTCCGGCGCGGCTTTCCTCCAGCTCCTCGCGCAGCTCGGTGTCGTCCGTCTCGGGCAGCGATACGTGGTGCCTGCCGTGCGAGCCGATCTCGATGCCGGCGTCCGCGACGGACTTGATCTGCTCGGCGGTCATGAGGGGTTTGCGCGGGCCGTCGTCCCACGTGTTGTGGGTGCCGATCCGCCCGGACACGATGAACGCCGTCGCGCCGAACCCGTACCGCAGCAGCACGGGGACGGCCCTGGTCGCGAAGTCGGCGTAGCCGTCGTCGAACGTCAGCCCGATCAGGTTCTCCGCGCGGCCGGCGGCGTGCGCGTCCAGCAGCTCGGACATGCCGGCGCCGCGCAGCCCCTGCGCCCGCAGCCATGTCATCTGGCGCTCGAACCGCGCCGGCGACACCGTCACCAGGTGCGGGTCCTCATGGAAGTGGTCGACCGAGTGGTACATCAGCACCAGCGGCGCCGGCCGGATCTCCTCCTCCGCCTCCGCCTTCGCCGGGTGGGCCGGTTCGGTCAGGTGTGTCGGTTCGGTCGGCTGGTTCACTGATCTCCCCCGATTCGGTACGGCCGCGGCGTCCGGACGCGCCGAGCGCGCCGAGCGGCCCCACGGCGATCCATGAAGCGACGAGGCCGGGTCCCGCCAGGACGGTCAGGACGGCGAAGGCCGCGGCGGTGACGGCGCCGCCAGCGGCGAGCTGGACGATCGCGGGCGTCCCGGCGCCGAGCGCGCCGGCCGTGAGCAGGCCGGCGGCGCAGGCGCCGGCCGCGGTGAGCACGAGCCGGGCGACGTCCGCGGCGATCCGGCGCAGCGCGACCGGCGCGACGCCCGGCCGCAGTCCCCTCAGCAGTAGGACGGCGGCGAGCGTGATCCCGGCGGCGTTCGCGGCGGCCAGCGCGAGCGTCCCGGCGGACGCGGCGAACGCGCCGCCGATCGCGGCGGTGACGGCGAGGCCCACGGCGAGGACGCCGGCGGGACGCCACGTCGGCCGCTTCTGCGCGAAGAACGCGCGGGCGGCCAGGCCGACCGCCGACTGCCCCCACAGCCCGAGCGCGTAGACCCGCAGGATGGACGCGGTGCTCTGCGTGTCGGCGGACGTGAACTCGCCGTGCTCGAACAGCACCTTGATGACGGCGGGCGCGAACGCGACGAGGAACGCGGTCGCGGCCAGCACCATCGCGCTGGCGACGGCGAGGTCCTGCCGGATGCGGCGGGCGACCTGCCCGGTGTCCCCGTCCGCCGACGCGCGGGCGAGCCTCGGGAACGTCACCGTCACGATCAGCAGCGACAGGACCATCGGCACCTGCGCGACCTTCTGCGCGTAGTTGAGGTGCGAGATCGACCCGGCGGCGAGTTCGGACCCGAAGTAGCGCTCGACGAACACCTGCGCCTGCCGGGTCACGGTGTAGACGACGATGGGCGCGACGGCCGCGAGCCCGAGCCGCAGATCGACGTCCCGGACGGGCGAGGCGGGCGCGGCCGGCGACTCCCGGAGGCAGCGGACGAAGGCGGGGGCCTGGACGGCGACCATCAGGACGCTGCCGCAGGCGACGCCGATCGCGGCGCTGGTGATGCCGACGACCCCGGAGAAGCCCGCGATCAGCGCGAGGATCCCCGCGTTGTAGGCGAGGTAGATCGCGGCGGGCGGCCCGAACCTGTGGTGCGCGCGCAGCGTCGCGCTCATGAACCCCGCGACGCCGAACGTCACGAGGGTGACCGCTGTCAGCCGGACGCACTGGACGGCGGGGCCGCGCTCGGTGAGGCCGGGGGCGAGGACGTCCACCACGAGGGGCGCGGCGGCCACGAGGGTGAGCGTGCCCGCGGACAGTCCGAGGACCATGCGGGGCAGGGCCGTCCCGACGAGCGCGCGCGGACCGTCCCCGCGCGCGAGCAGGCGCGTGACGACCGGGACCATCAGCAGCGCCATGGCGTCCTCGATGAGGAGCGGCGAGACGGTCTCGGGGATCGTCCACGCGACGAGGAACGCGTCGGTGCCGGCGCTCGCGCCGAACAGGTGCGCCATCACGAGGTCGCGGACGAACCCGAGCCCGGTGCCGGCGCCGATCAGCACGCCCGACAGCACGGCGGCACGTCCCACCGAGGTCATGTCCGCGCCTCCCCCAACACGGCGCCTCCGGACACGGCGTCCCCAGGCACGGCGCCTGCGGGCACAGCGCCTCCGGGCACGGCGTCCCCGGGCACAGCGTCCCCGGGCACGGCGTCCCCGGACAGGTCGTCCGAGAAGGCCCGGCACGCCACGATCCCGAGAACGACGGCGATGAGCGCGCAGGTCGGCCCGCCCAGGTCGGCGTACAGGAAGTTGACGAGGAGGAACGCCATCAGCGCGACGCTCGCGAGCCAGAACGGATCGCGGACGCGGCGGCGCTTCCACAGCCCGGCCAGGATCACGGCGATCAGGGCGGCGAACCCGGCGAACCCCACGACGCCCTGCTCGGACAGGAACAGCAGGTACTCGTTGTGCGGCGACAGCAGCGGCTGCCGCACATACCCGTTGACGGGGTCGGCGGTCTCGCTGCCCGACGACAGTCCGATCCCGGCGTAGGCGTCGCGGTAGGCGGGGAAGTTCTTCACGCCGACGCCGGTGACGGGGTGGTCCTGCCAGATCCGGACGGCCGCGGCCCACAGGTTGTACCGGTCCTCCACCGACTGGTCGGGGTGGCTGATCGAGGCGGCCATCGACTTGGAGCGCTCGACGACGGCCTGCGCCCCGCCGCCCGCGCCGGCGAGCGTCAGCAGCAGCAGTGCGGAGCAGCAGGTCAGCACCTTCACCGCCGTCCACCGGTTGAAGATCACCAGGGTGAGGACGGCGGCGGCGCCGAGTGCGAGCCACGTCCCGCGGCTGAGCGCGAGCGCCAGCGCGACGGCCAGCACGCAGAGCCCGGCGAGCGCGGACGGGACGGCGGCGAGCCCGCGTCCGGGCGCCGACAACGCGAACGCGGTCAGGACGAGGAACGCGATCCCGACCACGATGGACATGGCCATCACGTCGAGCGCGCCGAACGTGCCGACCGCGCGGATGTTCTCCCCGCCCATGGACGCGCCGTTCCCGGTGACCGACTGCCAGATCCCGTACACGGCCTCGACGAGCCCGAGCGCCACCACCGACGAGCACACGATCGCGAGGTCGCGGCGGTCCCTGACGAGCAGGACGACGGCCAGAGGCACCAGCACGAAGATCTGGGCGTCCCGGACGAACCCGGGCAAGCTGGACCCGATGTCGGTCGAGCACACCGTGCTGATCCCGAGCCCCGCCACCAGCGGCCCGAACGCGGGCAGCGCCGCACGCGGCATCTCGGCTCGCCCGGTGACCAGCAGGAACGCCGCGACCAGGACCAGCGCGGCGCTGGCGAGGTCCCCCGCGGTGACCTGCACGCCGGGACCGAACGCCTCCGAGCCGGGCGGGATCGCGATGCTCACAACGGCCGCGGCGACCAGCCAGCTCGGCCGCCCGAGGGCCGCCCTGGCCGCCTTCGCGGCCCCGGCCGCCGCGGGCCGCGGGAAGGGGGGTGTGTCAGCGGTCATCCGGTGTCCCTGCACAGCATCGCCCGGACGGTCAGCAGCAGGATCTTCAGGTCGCCGGCGAACGACCAGTGGTCGATGTAGTGGTTGTCGAGCCTGGCGCGCAGCTCGATGGACGTGTCGCCCCGGAAACCGTGGATCTGCGCCCAGCCCGTCATCCCGACAGGGACCCGGTGCCGCAGCATGTACCCGGGGCAGGTGCGGGAGAACTGCTCGACGAAATGGGGGCGCTCCGGGCGAGGGCCGACGAGGCTCATGTCGCCGCGGACGACGTTCCACAGCTGCGGAAGCTCGTCCAGTGAGGTCGCCCTCAGGAACCGTCCGACGCGGCCCATGCGCTCGTCGTCCTTGACCGTCCAGCGGGTGTCGGACTCCTGCTCGTCCGCGGGCTTCAGCGTCCGGAACTTCAGCAGGACGAACTCCTCGCCGCCGAGACCGATCCGCCGCTGCCGGAACAACACGCCCGGCCCGCCCTCCGCCCGCACCGCCGCCGCGCACAGCGCCAGCACCGGCAACAGCAGAAACAGGATCAGGGAGCCCGCGACGAGGTCGAGCAGCCGTTTGGCGTACCGCGCCGCCGGCTCCCGCAGCCGCCAGTCGACCCGCGCGCATGGCAGCCCGGCCAGGTACTCCCGCCTCGTCGCCGCCACCGGGACGACGTCCGACGGCGGCTGGACGAGCAGCGTCTCGCACGGAAGCCCGAACGAGATCCGCAGCACCGTGTCCAGATGGCCGGGGCCGACGTCCTCGGCGACCACGATCAGCGTGTGGACGCCGTGCTCCTCGACGAGCGCCGGCAGGTCGGAGGTCTCCCCGAGGACGGGTGTCGCAGCCGGGCGGCCGGCCGCGTCGCCGCCGGCCACCAGCCCGACCGCGGCGAGCCCGAACTCCGCCCGCTCCCGCAGGATGCCGACGATGTTCCCGGCCGTCCCGCCCGTCCCGACGACCAGCGCCGGACGCGGCCGGGAGCGGCGGCGGTACGTCCTGATCGCCGCGTTCACGAACACGCGGACGACGAGTGACGCCGTCCCGGCCGCCACCGTGACCCACAGCCACGCGGCCGCCGCGCCGTGCAGCGGCCCGGGCTGCAGCATCACCGCGAGTGCCCCGACGACCATCGTCCGGGCGAGAAGCCTCGGCGCGTCGGCGAGCAGCGAGGGGTTGCGGCGCGTCCGGTACAGCCCGCCCGACGTGTTGCACGCGACCACGGCCACCGCCGCGGCACCGGGCAGGACGCCGCCCGGTTCGGTCCGCAGCGCGGCGACGGCGACGGCCATCACCCAGCCGTCGAGCACGGCGAGGAACACCGGGTACAGGACGGCCGGGATCCGCACCCCCGCCGCGCCGCGGCGGCGCGGGGCGACCGGGGCGAGGACGGCCACCGCCTCGCCCGTCGCGAGATCGGCCGGGGCCGCGCCGGAGTCGACGGAGGGACTCAGCCCCTGGGCTCTCATCGCGCGCCCCTTCACAGACAAGAACTCACCTGGGAGGTGACTTTGCAGGGCCGTCGCGGGCGGCCACGACCCAGCATCGCAGCGCGTCCCGGCGCGGATCCCCGCTTTTAACCACCCCCTCCATAATCTTGAATAGAAGATCAGGGCCAGGTCGCCCACCTGCGAGAACGCCCCAAAGAACACGCGGCTTCACCCTAAAGAACGGACCAATCCAGGACCTTTCTTCAGCACCTTTTCTTTTTCACCCGATTGAGCCTTCTTTCCTATGACGCGTCCCGGAGTGGGACCCCGCGCCGCCCGGCCGGCTCCGTTCACGGGGTCAAGATGGGCCGCCAAAGATCCGGGAAACCGCCCACCCGCGGCGAACCTTCGCGGGACGATGGGCGTACACGTGATCGGATGCCGCCGACCGGCCGTCCCGCCTCCGGGCGGGCCGGGACACGGCCCGTTTCCGTACGCGATCTTGTTGCCGTCCCGCTTCCCGCGGGCCCGGCGGGCTGATGAGGAGAACGGTGCGAGGCAAGGCGTTGGTGATGACGCTGGTCCTGGGACTGGCGGCGGCGTGCGGCGGCGGAGACGGCGGCGGGACGAGCGCGAAGAACCCCGACGAGGGCACCCCCCAGGTGACGATCACCCCGGCGAACGGCAGCGGCAAGGCCCGCCCCGACGAGGGCGTGACGGTCACCGCGTCGGGCGGCACGCTCGGCCAGGTCTCGGTGAAGCTGAAGGGCGCCGACGTGCCCGGCACGCTCTCCGCCGACAAGACCAAGTGGCACACCACGTGGACGCTGCGGCCCGGCGGCGCCTACCAGGTGTCGGCGACGGCGACGTCCCCCAAGGGCAAGTCCACCACCGCGACCAGCGCCTTCCGCACCAGCCGCGCCACCGCCGCCACCCGGATCAACAACGTCGTCCCGTCCGAGAACGAGACGGTCGGCACCGGGATGCCGGTCTTCATCCAGTTCAACAAGAGCGTCCCCGAGAAGGCCAAGCCCGCCATCGAGCGCAGCATCGAGATCTCCTCGACCACCCCCACGGAGGGCGCGTGGCGCTGGCTCGCCGCCGGCGAGTCGTTCAACGGCCTTCCGTCCGTGGTCTTCCGGCCGAAGCGCCCCTGGAAGCCTCGCCAGAAGGTGTCCGTCACCGTCCATTACGCGGGCCTGAGGATCGGCGACAACGTCTTCGGCGACAAGGACGTGACCCGCGCCTTCAAGATCGGCGACTCCCACACGATCGGCATCAACGCCAAGACCCACCGGCTCGTCGCCAAGCAGAACGGCCGCACCGTCCGCACCTGGGGCGTCAGCCTCGGCAGCGGCGGCGAAGTCAAGAACGGCGTCGACACCCTGCTCACCACCAGCGGCGTCCACCTCACCATGGACCGCAGCCGCCTGGAGCGCATGGTCTCGCCCGGCAAGAAGAAGGGCGACCCGGGCTGGTACGACGAGAAGATCCCGTGGGCGACCCGCATCACCAACAGCGGCGTGTACATCCACCAGAACACCGCCGACCCGGCCTGCCTCGGCAAGCGCAACTGCAGCCACGGCTGCGTCCGCTCCCCCGGCGACGACGCCAAATGGCTGTTCAACTGGTCCTACCGCGGCGACCTCGTCACCATCACCGGCACCAAGCGCGCCCTGGCCTGGACGAACGGCTGGGGCTACTGGCAGCTACCCTTCACCAAATGGGCGAAAGGCAGCGCCCTGGACAAGCCGGTGACGACCACCCCCGCCTGACCCCTGGGCCGACGGGAGCGACCTGTGGCATCGAAGATCGTCCTCCATATCGGCCTGCAGAAGTCGGGTACCACCTTCTTGCAGCACATGCTGCACGACGGCCACGATGCGCTCGCCGCGGCGGACGTCCTCTACCCCATCCCGCCGGACTGGGAGCGGGGCAAGCGGACCGTCGCCAATCACGAGTGGTCCAGCTACGGCCTGCTCGGCACGGAGTACCCCTGGGTGTCGGAGGTGCGCGCGTCCAGGGAAGAGCCCTCCTGGCACGCCCTGCTGGACCAGGTGAATGCCTGGCCGTCCACGGTGGTGCTGTCGGCCGAGGCCCTGTCGGTCATCCGGGCGGACGCCGTCCACCACCTGCTGGACTCACTCGGCGTCGCTGACGTCGAAGTCGTGGTCACGGCCCGGAGCTTGGGTCGCTCCCTCCCTTCACTCTGGCAGCAGCACATCCGCAATGGGCGGAGCATGAGCTTCGAGGCGTACCTCGGCGGCCTCGCCGCGCAGCGGGACAAGGGCTGGGACCACATCGAGGCCGATCCCGACGCGCACATCTGGCGCGCCTTCACCTTGAACAGGCTGGTCCTGCGCTGGTCTGAGGCGGGAGCGTCCCAGGTGTCCGTGGTGACCAGCCCCGGCAGGCCCCCTGAACTCCTCTTGGAACGCTTCACACAGGCGGCGGGCCTCCCCCGCCTCACGCATGTCCCCGTCGCGGACCGCCGGGCCCACACCGGCCTCACCGCTCCGGAGACGCTGGTCCTCGCGTCCTTGAACGCGGCCCTCCGAGAGAACGCCTGGCCCGAGCGGAAGGCCGACCAGGTACGGCAGGCCATCACGGAGAGGTTCCAGGCACGCGAGCAGCGCGGCGGCAAGGTCGCCATTCCTCCCGAATGGCGACCCCGCCTCGCCGCATGGAGCGGGGACGACCTCACCGCCCTCGAGGACACCGACGCCCGCGTAGTCGGCGACCTCAAGGACCTGCGCTACGACGCCGACCTGGAGAAGACGCTGCCGCCGACCGCCGAAGAGACCGGACGTGCCGGCGCCGAGGCGGCGCTCGCCTTCGCGGAGCCGGCGCTGCGGGAGTCCCCGATCCGCCGCAACACCCGCCGCCTCCGCCGATTGATCGGATAGAACGGTCCCCGCTACCGCTGGGTCAGCGTGCTGGACCAGTGGTACCAGGAGCCCCGCATGAGACGAGCGCTCGACTCCCAGCTTTCACCATGGGGGGCGATCCGCATTTCCGGGGAAAATGCCGTGCCCCCTCCCTCCTGGGTCAGGGAGCATCGGGTGAAGTAGTCGAAGAGCGTACGGTCGGTGTTGGTGTAAACAGCGCAGTTCCAGCGGTACCAGCCGGCGTTCAACCTGATCCGGTAGGTGTGCTGCGCGACCCCTGCGGGGTTGTACTCCTGCCACCTGTGGTTCCAGTTGTACTCACCCGCGGCCAGGTAGATCCGCCGGTCCTGCGGGCGGAGCCAGGCAACGGCGGGCGAGACCCAGATGGCGCTGTCGGCGAGGAACATCTCGGACTTGACGATCTGAGCTCCCGCCGCGTGGGCCGGCGGAGCCGCCAGCACACCACCGAGCAGCAAGGTCGACCCGGTGATCACTCCCGTGAGCGTACGTTTCATCGAACCCTTTCCCCCTTGGAAATTTGGCATCCGATTCGTGCATGAACAGAATTACATGAACTCTGCTATTGCACGTACTCCACAGGGAGGCCTTTCTCATACGCCACATGGAGTAGGAGGGATCACGAAAATCATCAGACTTCCGTTGATCAGAACGTCCACCCGTCGCGGACAACGTCCCCCCACCTGGGGAAATGCCAACAACGGCGAGGAATGCCTCCTTCAGTTCACCAGGTGGACGGGAACATGCGGTGCTTCAGGAGCAGATCCACCTGCTCTGCCGCCGCCTTGGCGTCCCCGCAAGGAAAGAGGTACCGGCCCGCCCCCGCTGGACATCGTGGTAAGCCCACGCCCCACCCTTGACGGCCCGCACACACACCACCACCCCGACGTCCTCCGCGACGCCACTGGCGTACACCCACAGCAACGGCCGCGGGAACTCCCGCCCGTACAACTTCACGCACCGCCACCCACGCGCCTGGACCGCCAGCGCGAGCACCTCCAGATACCGCACCGCGACCCGACGCCCCCACCACGTCCGCCACACCAGGACGAACCGCTCCCTCAGCATGCGACCGACGCCCACACCCACTTGCCCGACGGCTCGGTCTTGCGCACCCCGCACCCGGCCGACAGCGCCTCCACCAGCGGCAGCCCCCAGCCGCCCGTCCCGTCGTCGTACCCGGCGTCCAACGCCCGCGCGTCCGCGACGACATCGTCCAGCGTCATCTCCACCACCGGCCGAACCACCGGCATCTGCTCGGACGAGTCCCACACCGCCAGCACCACCGCGTCGGCCTCCCGCGTGAACCGGACCCGAACCACCCGATCCGGCGTGCTCTCCACCGCATTGGCGACAAGCTCCCCGGCGATCAGCAGCACATCCCCGGCGATCTTCTGAAGCCCCCATTCGGCAAGCCGGAACTCCACCAGCGTCCGCACCAGCCCCGACGTCGTCCCAGCCGCCAGACACGACATATCCAGTTCGCCCGAATTAACGGCTTTGATCCCCATCTCACCTGCCCCTTCGCCTGTTCGTTTTCCGGGACAAGAGTGGGTCCGTCGCTTTATCTTGACCATACTTTCGAGTACGCAGAAAACAAAAGATCTCTCGGGGGTCACCGATGGAAAGCCATGACTCGCTGGACCCGCGCTCGTCCATGTGGGACCTCGTAGCCGTTCAACTGCGGAATCTCCGCCTGAACCACGGATGGACGTGTCAGCAAGTAGGAGATGTGGCCAACGCGTCCCGCTCACATGTTTCGAACTGGGAAGCCGGACGCCGACGCCCCTCCGTGGCGAACCTCGCCCCACTCGACGAGGCCTGGGACACCGCGAAACTGCTGACCTCCCTCGCCGAGCACGCCAAAGACGGCCACGACCGCCCGCGCGTCGGCTCCTTCCTGCAGTACGAGCAAACCGCCATGTCGATCAAGAACTACAGCTCCGATGTGATACCCGGCCTGCTCCAAACCGAGGACTACGCCCGCGCACTGTTCCGACGGGGCGGAGTCGTGGACGACATCGAAACCGCCGTCCGGGAGCGCATGAAACGACAGCAACGCCTCCACGGCCCCACCCCACCCAACCTATGGGTGGTCCTCGCACAACCTGTGCTGTGGTGGCAGGTCGGCAGCCCCGCCGTGATGCGCAGTCAGATTGACCACCTGTTGCAGGTATCGGAATCGGACCATGTGAGCCTGCGAGTACTACCGGTCTCGGCCGGCTGGCCAGGGGTGAGCGGGTCGCTCGTACTCATGACCACACGGGACTCCGAGGTGGCATATCTGGAGTCAGGACGCATGGGCAGGCTGGTCGAACGCCCGCCCGAAATAGGGGAGTTCAACGTAAGCTACGACCGAATTGGGGCACTTGCGCTCCCCGAGGACCAATCACGGACACTGATCGAGCACATGCTAGGACTGATCCAATGATCACATGGCGGAAGTCCAGCCACAGCGACGAGACCGGAGGGCACTGCGTAGAGGTGGCAAACCTCCCCGACGGCGTCGCCATCAGAGACAGCAAGGCACCCAAGACCGGCACCCTCACCCTCACCCCCCATGCCTTCACCATCCTCGTCCAGCACTTGAAGCTGTCCCGGGCGTCGCTCAGGGACGCGACGGAGAGCATGTGATGACGACTTCCCCCACATGGCGAAAGAGCAGCCGCAGCACAGAGGGCACTTCCGAGCAGTGCGTGGAACTTGCGCGACTTCCGGACGGCATCGGCCTCAGAGATAGCCAGGCCCCCGACACCGGCCACCTCACCCTCACGTCTGAGGCCTTCGCGGCCTTCCTCGCTCGTGCCAAGCAGAGTGCGGCCTCGCGCTGACCACCACGACCTGCACTCCCGAGGGAAATAGCCGGTGATGGGCGTCGAGCGGCGTATGGATGCGCTGGTCGAGCGGCTTTCGGCCGCTGGTTGGCTGACCCAGAGCCGGGTGAGGACGGCTTTGCGTGACGTCCCTCGGCATGCCTTCGTTCCACCGGTGGCATGGACCGGTGAAGGTGATCGAGTGGACAGGGCCACCGCGCCCGAAAGCTGGCTGGACCTCGTCTACCAGGACGACGCGATCATTACCCAGCTCGATGACGGGCAGACCGAAGTCACCGCGGGGAACGGCAGGTTCACGTCTTCTTGTTCGGCGCCGAGCACCGTGGTGTCTCTGCTTGAGTTGCTGGACGCCGAGGTGGGGCACCGGGTGTTGGACGTCGGCACAGGCACCGGATGGACGGCGGCCTTGCTTTCCCGGATGGTCGGGGCAGAGAACGTGACCAGCGTGGAGATCGACCCGTCTGTTTCCACGCAGGCCGCGGAGAATTTGAAAGAGGTGGGCCTGTCTCCCCGTTTGGTCGTGGGCGATGGCGCCGAGGGCTGGGCGGAAGAGGCTCCCTTCGATCGGGTGCACGCTTCGTGCGGGGTGTCGCACGTCCCTCATGCATGGGTACGGCAGACCCGGCCAGGCGGTGTGATCGTGACGCCGTACGCGCCAGGCTTCGCCTCCGGCCACGAACTTCGGCTGGTGGTCATGCCCGATGGGACGGCGGTGGGCAGGTTCACCGGCTATGCCTCGTACATGATGATGCGTTCGCACCGGCAGCCTTCTTGGCCCGCTCCGGGTGATGGAGGAGCCGAGTCCACGACGCCGATCGATCCTCGAACGATCGGTTACGCACCGGCCGGCGCGGATCTCGCCATGGGTGCGTCCCTGCCGGGTGTCAACGCCCGGGGCTACCACGAGGACGGCACCTACGTGCTGCGGCTGTGGTCGGCGGACGCATGGGCGACCGCGACCTACCAGCCGGGGCAGCGTGTCCACCAGGTGCGCATGTCAGGAGACCGGAACCTGTGGGAGGAGGCGGCCCGAGCCTATTTCTGGTGGGTCGGCCATGGCAGCCCGGCCCGTGACCGCTTCGGGCTCACCGCCGCTTCCGGGACGGAAACCGTCTGGCTTGACGTGCCGACCAACGCGATCCGCCCCGCTGTCTGACGAGCGGCTGCGGGAACAACTGTCGGGGCTGCTTGTAATGATCGGTGGATGCAGCATGCCGTGGACGAGTCGTGGAACATCATCGTGGAATGGCTGGCCCGGCATTCCCCGCCCGAACTCGCATTGATCCGGCCACCGGCGGCAGAGGACGACATCCGCGAGACGGAACGCGGCGTGGGCACCGTCCTTCCCGACGATCTGGTGGCCTGGTGGCGGCGGGCTGACGGCCAGGCAGGCCACGGCAGCCTGATGCCGTGGTTCTACTCGCCACACTCGGCACGTGAGGCCCTGAACAAGCGGAACGTATGGATGACGGCCTGGAACGGGGTGATGGAACAGGCGGCCCCTGAACGGTTCGCGGCATATGTGGCACAGGAGGATCAGGCGCCGTCCGGCACCCCCTGCAAGGGCGCCTGGCTGCCGAGCTGGTTGCCGGTCGCCGGCGACGGAGGCGGTAACGACCTTTTCGTCGACCTTCGTCCTGGTCCGGCCCATGGCTGCGTTCGGGAGTTCTTTCGCGACGCCGGAGCCAGTGACGCGGCACGCTGGGACAGCGTGGCGGCGATGCTCGCCGACGTAGCCGCCGGGCTCACTCAGGAGGCCCCGGTGCACGGACACCGCATCTGGGTCGAAGACGACGGCAGGATCTCCTGGGACAGCGACGCGAGCCGCTGGTCGATGGGCGGTCGCACGCCGGTGGACGTCGGGAGGTTGCGGGCGCGGTACGCCGCCTTCGTGACCGAGGCGCGGACGGGCGGCTTCGGCCCGCCGCCGGACGGCTCGTGGCCCGCTGAATGGGTCGCCGCGCACGTGGCCCGCAACAGCGAGCTGCTCATCGCCACTACCCGGGCTGTGCTCGCCGACGACCCGGCCGGCCGCGAGCAGCGGCGCGCCGCAGCGTTGGCGGCGCAGGACTGGACGCGGCTTCAGGAATTGATGGCCTCCGCGGAGCTGGCGGCTGCCGGCATCCGCTACGACAACTCCGACGCGATGGATCCGGCCACGCTCGATCGCTATGCCACCGGCGGACTCAGCGCACTCGCAAGCCAGGTCGAGGGTCTGGGTGCTCGGCTCTGCGAGTTGGTCGGGCCGCTCAACCGGGGCCGGCCGACGGCACACGTCCACATCGTCGACGCGGGCACCACCATTCTCGACGCGCGAAAGGGCTGGCTGGGGGTGCTCAACGCGCTCTGGACGCGCCAACTGCCGCTGCGCACCCGCCAACTCCGCGCGCTGCGCTGACCTCTGCCCGGGGCGCATCGGTGCCCCGGGGTGCGTTGCGTGGTCTTGCAGGCCCGGCCCACGGCGAGTGGCCGACACCAGGGGCGACGGCCTGTGCGGGGTTGGCTCACGGTCGTGTTGTATCTTGGCCATATGACCAACTTGGCCGATCGACCAAATTCGCCTCGCGGGGATCGGCGGCGTGAGGAGCTGGTGGAGGCCGGTGTCGCGCTGCTGGGGGAGGACGGGTGGCCCGGCGTCACCACGCGGGCCGTGGCCGGACGGGCCGGTACCAACCCCGGGCTGATCCACTATCACTTCGGCGGCCTGGCCGGGCTGCACGCGGCGATCTTCCGGCGGGCCACCGACCTCATCATGAACCCGCTGGTCGACGGGCTTCTCAGTGCTCCGGACGAGCGGTCGGCGCTGGTGATGGTGCGGCACATGCTCGCCGAGACGCCGGGTGACGAGCGGACGACCCGGCTGGCCGCGGAGCTGATCGCGGGTGCGACGCGCGATCCCGCCCTGGGCGCGGTGCTGCGCGACGGGCTTCGCCAGGCGCGCGTGCAGATCGCGGACCGGCTGCGGGCGCTGCGTCCCGGCTGGCCGCCGGAGCGGCTGACCGGGGTGGCAACCTTGATCACCGCGTCGATCGACGGGCTGATGCTGCACTACATGATCGATGGCGACCTTCCCGTCGGCGAGGCGCTGTCCGCGGTTGGCGAGTTGCTGGAGGACGACCGGTGAGGGTTCTCATCTGCGGTGGCGGGATCGCGGGACTCACGCTGGCGTACTGGCTGAGGCGCCGCGGCATCGAGCCGGTGGTCGTGGAGCACGCTCCACACGGCCGCCTGGGCGGCTACGGCATCGACTTCTTCGGTACGGGGTACGACGTCGCCGCCCGCATGGGCATCGTCGATCAGCTGACACCCCATCGGCTGCCGGTGGATTCGGTCGACTTCGTCGACGCCTCCGGGCGCGCGGGCGCGCGGCTGACGTCGGCGCTTCTCGACAAGATCATTCAGGGGCCGCATCTCCCACTGATGCACACGACCCTCGAAGGCGCCCTTCTGGACGCGGTGTCCGATGTGGAGATCCGCTTCGGGGAGACCATCGCCGCCGTGCGCGATGAAGGTTCGGCCGTCGAGGTCGACTTCGCGGGCGGCGGCACGGAGCGGTTCAACGTGCTGGTGGGCGCCGACGGGGTCCATTCACGGACGCGGGAACTCGTCTTCGGGCCGCACGGCCGCTTCGAACGTCAACTCGGCTGCCGCCTGGCGTCCTATCCGGTCACCGACCGCTATGACTGGGGCCGGGTCCGGGCGCACTACACCGAGCCCGGCCGGCAGAGCGTCGTCTACCCGACCGGGGAGGCCGGCGGGCTGATGGCCTTGTTCCTGTTCAGATCCCAGGAGGCGACGAGCGTCCCGCGCGCCGAACGCCTGGACCTGCTCCGCTCGACCTTCGGCGACATGGGCTGGATCACGCCGTCGCTGCTGGCCGACGCTCCCGCCAGCGAGTCGATCTTCATGGACACGATGACGCAGATCGTGATGCCCTCCTGGCATCGCGGGCGGGTGGCGCTGGTCGGCGACGCGTGCGGCTGCATGACCATGGTGTCGGCGCAGGGCGTGTCCATGGCGATGGCCGGCGCCTACGTCCTGGCGGAGGCGCTGCAGGCCGAGGGCGACCACGTGCGCGCGTTCGACCGGTACCAGGCACGGATGCGCGGAGAGGTGACCCGGCGGCAGCGCAACGCCCTGGTGTTCGCCCGGTCGCTGGTGCCGCGCTCCCGCGCCGGCCTGATCGCCCAGAACGCCGGCAACCGGCTGATCATGCGTGCGGCGTTCGCACCCGTGCTGCGCCGCCAGTTCGGCGCGACGAGCATTCTCCCCCCGCGAGGAAAGGACTGAACCATGGAGATCGTCAACAGGGCCGAGCCGCCGACCGGGCTGCGCCGCAGGCTGTGGCGGCTTCCCATCCGGCTTTACCGCATGGGGCTCGGACCGCTGCTGGGACGCCGCGTCATGCTGCTCAACCACACCGGCCGCGTCTCGGGCCTGCGACGCCAGGTCGTCATCGAGGTCGTCCAGCACGACGAGCACGGATACGTGGCGGCCTCCGGGTTCGGGCCGCGCGCGGACTGGTACCGCAACGTCATGGCCACACCGAACGTCACCATCCAGATCGGCGGGAAGGTCGTCCAGGCGACGGCCGCGCCGATCGAGACCGGTGATGGCGCCGAGATCATGGCCCGGTATGCGACGCAGCACCCGGCCGCCGCCCGCCGACTGTGCAAGCTGATGGGCTTCGCCGTCGACGGCGGCGTGGACGATTACCGCGAGGTCGGCACGCACATCCCCTTCGTACGGTTCACTCCACGCGGCGATGGTGCCTAAACTGTCGGGTCGCGTCGGCGAAGCGAGCGATCGTCTGGCCCGGCGTCATGCGATCTCCAGTGGGCGGGAAACGTCGTCATCGTTCCACATCGCCGTGAATTGATCATAAAACCGGCCGAACCAGAGTGGGTCGTGTTCTTGGCGAAGAACGAAGCCGGGTCGAAGCGACGATGCCTGCCGCCATGACCAGAACCACACGAATGCCTTGGCGTCGCCGTCGGTCTCTGCATCGAAAAAATAGGCCGTGAACGGTGGAACGATGTCATATGAACGGACCTGGAGCTTTCCAGCCCCCTTTGCGGACTGCAGGAGAGAGGTCAGCGTCGCGAGGCCCGCGCGGTGCTGGTGCCGTACGGACTCCTCCGATGCCTTCCGGGTAGAACTTCGACGGTTCGCATCGATGACCGCACGGCCCTCCGGATCCTGTAACAGGACCCTCAGCCGACCGCCTCCCCGGAGCAGGCGAATGATCTCCGCGGAGTACGACACCAGCATTCGGTTGTGCCCGAAGCCGCATATGTCGACCGTGTGGGCCGATTCCCACGCCGCAACGAACAGCCGGCTGTTCCGCACATAGTCCTGGTCGAAGAAGGCCGAGGCGGCAATCCCGCTCGGAGACTCCGGCTGGGCGGCGGTTTCCAGACTTCCGCTTACGGACTCGGGACGATGTCCGGCCGCCTTTCTCGTTCTGAGGAGAAGCTGCAGGATGGCGGTGTCGACCTTTTCGCGGACCTTTCGCTCATCCAGTTCATGCTTGACCGCATAGTCGGTCACTCTCGAGGTCCACAGCCCGTCTCCGAACTCGAGGTCGAAGTTGAAGGCCATCCGAAGAAGCACGCGGTCCCGTTTCGGAGCGGCCTCCACGAGGGCGATGAGACGTCTGAGCCCGATGGCGAGCTGGGCGTCGTCCTCCCCCACCATTCCCAGCGTGTGGCGCCGGAAATCTCCCGGCAGCTGGAGCATGTCATCCGGCTCCGGGTCGCCGCGGCCAATGCGAAGTCGTTGCAATGCGCCGAATGCGGCTGAGAAGCCCTGCGCCTCGGCCAGCCGCTTGATCCCAGCCGACATGATTCAAACGTAGCCGCGCGGAGTACGAGGCGCTACCACAGCCGCTCTCCCGTCACCGATCGTGACGGCTGGAGAATGAGCTCACTTTGTGGCCGACCGGGCCATCGAAGTTCGATCACTTGCCCGCCGAGCCCAATGGGAGAGGCTGGGGACCACTGGGCCCCACACGTGCGCTGTTGGGTTTCCGCAGGTGTGCGCCATTCTCGACTAAGCCATTCGACCGTCCGCAGCAGGACATCACCCGGCATCTCGAGAAGGAGGAGCACAACGATGACCACCGAGGAGAGGGCTACTGAGCGCAGCCGCCCGTCCCTACGTCACCAGTCCCCGCAGCGCCTCCTCCGTGTCACCGCGCGGGCCACCGCGCAGGCCGCCGCCGCCGGGGTCGGCTCCACTCTCGTCCAGTTGGCCGTGTGGTGGATCACTCAGAGGTGATGCTTCAAGCCGTTAGGTTGGCGTTCGTGGCCGGAGGGAAGGTTCGTTGAAGATTCGGTGTGCGTGCGGCGAGCTGATCGTGGATCAGACGGACTTCATCTCGTACAAGGCCCGTTTCATCGCCGACCAGGACTGGGACGACGCCGTCGGCGACGAAGACCGGCTGTGGTCGTGTAGCCGGCATATGTGGCAGTGCCTCGCCTGTGGACGGCTGTACATCGATGATCACGACGGCGGTCTTCAGTGCTTCGTGCCGGAGTCGGCGGAGGCGCCGGTCAACCTGCTCCGCTCCGTCCATCGGGATCGGTGGAAGCGGCCGATGGTGGGCAACTGGCGGACGGGCGCGGACCGGGGCGATCTGTGGTGGGGCTTCGGCGTGTCCGACGAGGGCATGGAGGAGTTCGACCGGTGGGACGACCTTGAGCGGCGCTACTTCGAAGTCTTCAAGCGGCTGCGGGGGGAGGACCTGCTGAGGTCGGCGCTCCTGCGACGTGCCGGACGGACCGTGCACGCGTGGCCACAGTGACGGGACGAGCGGTGCAAATCGGGGCGTTTTCACTAGGATGCTCCCGTGCGCGCAGATCAAGACGGCCGGGAAGGGCAGCCTGCCGCCGGCGCGGAGGCTGCCGACACCACGACGGCGGCTCTCCGGATGCCGGTCGACCAGGACGACGGGACGCCGGAGGCGGTCATGATCGAGGAGCGGCCCGCGAAGGTCAGGGCCCTGGGGCAGGACGTCGAGCGGCTCGCCGGGCTGGTGGACCGGCTCGCCGAGGCCGCCGCCGCGCTGGGCGGACGGCTGGACGGCGAGGTCCGCCAGGCCCTCGACGGCGCCGAGAAGGCCCTCGCCGAGGCGCGCGGTGCGCGGCAGGAGGCCGCCGACGCCGATGAGCGGACGCGGAAGGCCGAGGCCCGCGCCGACCTGGCGCTCCAGGAGGCCGCCGACGCCCGGGAGGAGCTCGACAAGGGGCTGGCCGCCGCGAAGGCCAGCATCACGGCGGCTCAGGAGAGCGAGGCCAACGCCTGGAAGGAGGCGGGCGCCTCTCAGCAGGCCCGCGCCACCTCGACCAACGAGGCCGCCCACGCCGAGGGGCTGCGCAAGCGCGCCGAGGCGGCCTGGACCACCGAGCACCAGGCGCGTACCGAGGCCGAGAAGGAACGCGACGACCTGGCCGCGCGGCTGGCCACCGAGCAGACCGCGCTGGCCGCCGCGCGCGGCGACCTCGCGGACGTGCGCTCCGAGCTGGCGGAGGCGCGTTCCGGGCTGGAGGCGGCCGCGGAGACCGAGCGGCGGCTGCGGGCGGAGCTGAGCGTCGTCCAGGGCGAGATCGCGGGATTGACCATCGAGCGCGACACCGCCAAGGCGCGCGCCGAGGAGCAGGCCGCCCGCGCCGACCGAGCCGAGCAGCTCGCCGACGCGGCCGACGCCCGCATCGACACCGAGCGGGCGCGCGCCGACCGGGCCGTCGAGCGCGCGGACGACGCCGAAGTCCGCATCAACCGGGACGCCGCCACCGTCCGCGCCCTCCAGGACACGATCCGGTCGGCGTTGGACCTGCCGGCCGTGGAGGAACTCGACGACGGCCGCGGGGTCCGGGTCGGCGAGTCCGGCGCGGTCACCGCCGAGCCCGGCGCGATGATCAGCGTCGGCGGGGTGCCCGACCTGCTGGACGGCGAGCTGGCCGCCCGGTTCGCCCGTGCGCTGCTGGCCGTCCGCGTCCACCAGGCCACCCGCCGTCCCCGCCAGGAGGACCCGCCCGCCGACACCGGCGACGCCGAGGACTGACGGGTCAGGGACAGGTCACCGACCCGGTGAAGGCGGCATGGGGCGGGGTCAGCGGAGGGCGGCTGGGGCGTTTTCGGGGACGGCGGGTGTGTTGGGCATGACTCGTTCGACACGCACGTACGGGGAGCCGGGGTCGGGGCGCAGGTCCTTCTCGCCGCGGTTGGGCCAGTGGGCCATCGCGCGTTCGGCCTGCGCGGTGATGGTCAGGGACGGGTTGACGCCGAGGTTCGCGGTGACCGCCGAGCCGTCCACGATGTGCAGGCCCGGGTGGCCGTGGACGCGGTGGTAGGGGTCGATGACGCCGGTTTCCGGAGTTTCCCCGATGACGCAGCCGCCGATGAAATGCGCGGTCGTCGGGATGTTGAACAGGTCGAACCAGGTGCCGCCGGGGGTGGCGTCGAGTTCCTCGGCGAGCATCCGGACGGCGTCGTGGGCGACGGGGATCCAGGTGGGGTTGGGCTCCCCGTCGCCCTGGCGCGCGACGAGCTTGCGGCGGCCGAGGCGGCCGCGCTTCTCGTCGATGGTGATGGAGTTGTCGGCGGTCTGCATGACCAGGGCGATGACGGTGCGCTTGGCCCAGTCCTTGAGGGAGAGGCCGCGCAGGATGATGGTGGGGTGCCGGGCGGCCTGGCCGAGGAACTTCAGCCACCGGGGCGGGCCGCCGCCGTCGACGAGGAGGGTGCGGATGACGCCCATCGCGTTGTTGCCGGCGCCGTAGCGGGTCGGTTCGATGTGGGTCTTCTCGTCCGGGTGGAAGGACGAGGTGATGGCGAGGCCGGTGCTGTGGTCGACGTCCTTCTTGCGGTGCCACACCGTCATGCGCTCGACGCCGAGGAGCGCCTCGGAGTTGGTGCGGGTGAGTTCGCCGAGGCGGGGCGACAGGTTCGGGAGGCGGCCGGCGGCGCGCATCCGGTGCAGGAGCTGCTGCGTCCCGTACGTTCCGGCGGCGAGGACGACGTGTTCGGCGGTGAGTTTCTTCCGGCGTTTCCGCAGCGGCGAGGTGTGCTCGGTCGCGACCTCGTAGCCGCCGGACGGCAGCGGCGTCAGCGAGGTGACCGTGGTGTCGGGGACGACTTCCACGCCCGCGCGTTCGGCCAGGTACAGGTAGTTCTTGGTGAGCATGTTCTTCGCGCCGACCTTGCATCCGATCATGCAGGAGCCGCAGGCGGTGCAGGTGGTCCGGCGGGGGCCGGCGCCGCCGAAGTACGGGTCGTCGGCGTCCTCGCCCGGCTTGTCGCCGAAGAACACGCCGACCGGCGTCGCGTGGTAGGTGTCGCCGACGCCCATGCGGTCCGCGACGCGTTTCATCGCCTCGTCGGCGGGGGTGACGAGCGGGTTGACGGTGACGCCGAGCATCCGGCGGGCCTGGTCGTAGAACGGCTTCAGCTCGTCCTGCCAGTCGGTGATGTGGCCCCACTGGCGGTCGGTGAAGAACGGCCTCGGCGGCTCGTACAGGGTGTTGGCGTACACCAGGGAGCCGCCGCCGACGCCCGCGCCGGCCAGCACCAGCACACCGGCCTTGCCGCCGACGAGGTGGACGCGCTGGATCCCGCGCATCCCGAGGCGCGGCGCCCACACGTACTTGCGCAGCCGCCAGGACGTCTTGGGGAGGGTGTCCTCGTCGAAGCGGCGACCCGCCTCGATCACGGCGACCCTGTAGCCCTTCTCGGCCAGCCGCAGCGCCGACACGCTGCCGCCGAACCCCGAGCCCACCACGATCACGTCGAAGTCGTAGGCGTCACCGGTCACCGCACACCACCTTCGTCGGGAGCGAAGCACCTGAGTGTGGCCCTCCGTTTCCGTCGCGCGCCATGCACTCAGCGCAACGATTTGGCCACGCGTTTATCACTGGCATGACAACGTGCCGGTCAGCGGCCGGCGAACGTGTCGAGGGCGGCGATCCTCCAGTGTCCGCCGCGGCGGACGGCGGTGACGGTGAGCATCGCGGGCGCGTTCGTGCTCGTGCCGTCGGTGGTGCGGGTGGTCCGCTGGTCGGCGAAGACGAGCACCTCGGCGCGGTCGCCGCGGAGGGACGTGACGGCGCTGTCGGTGACGCGGGTGCTGAGAACGGTCTTCGCCTCGGGCGCCTCCGCGCGGACCCTGCCGAAGATCGCCTCGTACTGGCGGACGGCGTCGCCGGTCAGGGCGGCGCGGGCGGCGTCCCGGGTGCGGGCCGGGTCGGTGTAGTTGTAGGAGAAGACCTTGCCGATCATGTCGGCGACGGCGCCCTTGACCTCGCTGGTGGCGGCGCCGTCGGTGAGGGCGGTGTTGCGCGCGGACGGGTCGTCGCGCACGGCGTCCGCCTGCCGCAGCGCCCAGACGCCGAACGTGGCGAGGACGACGGCCACGACGCCGAGCGCGATCGGCGACGACGCGCCGGTGCGCCACCGGGCCGGGCCGGTGCGCCACCAGGACGCGTTGGCGCGCCGCCAGGCGTTGAGGCGTGTGGTGGGTGCGGCCATGGCGTCTCCTCACAAAGTGCCCGTCGGCGCCTGGCCGAGGTCGCTGAGCTTCCAGCCGGCAGGGGTTCTGGTGAGCTCGCCGATGAGGCGGCTCTGTTTCGTGACGGGGTCGCCCTCCGGCGGGGTGATGGTGATCTCGACGGCGACGAGCACCCTGGCCTTGCCGGAGCGCTGGTCCAGTTCGGCGACGGCGCCGTCCAGGACCCGCGCCCTGGTGATCGTCTTCGCCTTCGCGACCTGCTCCTCGAACGCGGCGCGGCCCCGGGTGATCTCCTCGTAGAGGTCGCTGGTGGTGGAGTCCTGCCAGGTCTTCAGGCCGGAACCGAGGTCGCGGTAGTCGAGGGTGTTGAGGTTCTGGACGGCCTGCTCCCCGGCCTGGAGGACGGTGTCGCGCGTCCGCGAGTAGGCGTGGGCGTCGTCGTGGGCGGCCGTGTACCAGGACCATCCCGCCCACGCGGCGAACAGCGCGGCGAGGACGAGCAGCACGGTCGCCGTCCGCTGGACGGTGTCGTCGGTCATGGGCGGGCCTCCGGCGTCAGGCGGACTTCAGGTCGGTGATCGTCCAGTGGCCGTGGTCGCGGCGGGCGGTCACCACGAGCTGGGCGGCGGCGGGCGTGCCGGCGGGCTCCCCGGCGCGGGTGGCGGTCTGGTCGAGGAACACCAGGAGGCGGGCCTTCTCCCCGGTCAGGGAGACCACCCCGGCGCGGACGACGCGGGTCGTCAGCGTGACGCGCTGGGCCGGGATCTGCTTCTTCACCTGGCCGAAGATCTGCCGGTACTGCTTGAGGGCGGACCCGGAGAGTTCTTGCGCGGCGGCGCGTTCGGTGGCCGCGAGGTCGCCGGGCCCGTAGGTGAACACTTTCCCGAGTGCCGTGGACACGTCGCCGGTCACCTCGGTGGTGGCCACCTCGTCTAGGACGGCCCGGTCGCGCGGGTTCTCATCTTCGCGCAGCGCCTCCGCGGCGGGACGCAGCGCCAGGGCGGCCAGTGCGAGGACGAGCGCGACCGTGAACGGTTGCCAGAGCATCAGGAGCCACTTCATCGGGCGCTGCATCGTCGAGCGCCGTTTCATCGCGCGCTGCTTCATCGGGCACCGGCCGGGATCGCGGTGAGCGATTCGAGTTTCCAGCCGGACGGGGTGCGGGCCGTCCCGGCCTCGAAGCGCTTGCGCTGGAGGGTGGGCGAACCCCCGTGGAGAGTCAGCTCGACCTGCACGGACGCGATGACCTTCGCCTTCCCGGCGCGTTCGTCGAGGGACGTCACGGCGGCGCCGGTCACGGTCGCCGCAGCGGTGGTGCGCGATTTTCCGATCTTGGTCCGGTTCTGCGGTTCGTCCCGCTTGAGCTGGTCGTGCAGCGGGCCGGTGGACGCGTCGAGCCAGGCGCGGAGACCGGCGTCCACCTCGGCGGGGTTCATCGTGTTGAGCGCCGCGATCTGCTGCCGTGCGCTCCGCAGGACGACGTCGCGCGTGTGCTCGGGTCCCGTCCGCGCGGCGGGGTCGTCCTGCCACACCGTCCAGGCGGACCAGGCGAGGAACAGCGCGGCGGCGAGGATCGCGGCCCACCCGATCAGGCCCCAGCGCGCGAACAGCGGGCGCCGGCGCTCGGCGCGGGCCGCAGTGCGTGTTTCCCGTTCGGCGGTCGTGGCCATCAGCGTCCTCCCTGGACGCCGAGCAGCCCGCTCATGGTGGACGGGCCGGGCGGCACATCCGGCAAGGCGAGCGCACCGGGCAGCCCGGCGTTGGACGACCCGGAGGGGGATCGCCCGCCGCCGAGCACCGATCCGGGACGCGCCGGAACCGGGACGGGACCGCGCGGAGCATTGCCCGCGCCGCGCACGTTGACGCCGCTCGACGGCGGCAGCGCACAGCGGGCGGCCGTGTTGAGCGCGGGGCCGGGCGAGGTGTCGAGGCCGTTGCGGTACTTCGTCCCGCCGTATCCGGACGTGCAGTTCGGCGGCTCGAAGAACGTGGTGACCATCCCGAAGTTGAGCTTCCCGTCCACCACGACCGACCTGCCCGCCGCGACGGCCGCCGGCACCTTGGCGAGGAGTTGCTCCAGCCCGTCCGACCGGGGCGCCAGCAGCTCGGACGTCGTCAGCAGGTTCGCGATGAGGACACTGAGGGACGGGTCCAGGTCGCGTATCAGCGCCCGGAACTCCCCCGCCGCGCCCGGCGCGGTGGACACGAGTTTCCGGAACGCCGGGTCGGATTTCCGGAGTTGCTCGGACAGCAGCCGCGCGTTCCGCCCGAACGACTTCAACGCGGCGGCCTCCTCGTTCTGCGTGTTCAGGACGGTCTCGGCGTCGACGATCAGCGATGTGGTCGGGCCGGCGTTCTCGTTCGCGGCGCGGGTGAGGCTCCGCGCGTTGTCGAGGAGGACCTGCAGGTTCGGTCCCTGCCCGGCGAACGCCTGCCCGAGTTCGCCGATGACGGTCCGCAGTGCGCCGGCCGGGACGGACGCGGCGAGGTCGTTGACGCTGGTGAGCATGTCCGTCACGGGCGCGGGGGTCGTCGTGGCGGCGCGCGGGATGACCGACCCGGCCGCCAGGTAGGGGCCGGAGCTCGTCGCGGGGCGCAGGTCGATGTACTGCTCGCCGAGCGCCGACCGGTTCGCCACGACGGCCCGCGTGTCCGCCGGGACCTTCGGCGCCGACTTCTTGATCTTCAGTTCGGCGAGGACGCCGTCGCCGGTCAGCCGCAGTTCCCCGACGCGTCCGACCGAGGTGCCCCGGTAGGTGACGTCGGCGTTCTCCGCCAGCCCGCCGGCCTCGGCGAGGTCGGCCCGGACGACGTAGTGGTCGCGGTATCCGATGTATCCGCCGAGGTCGGCGTAGTTGAGCCCCACGTAGCCCATCGCGAGGGCGCCGACGACGATGAAGACGAGGTTCTTGACGCGGGTGCCAACGGTGAGCATCAGTCCCCCTGGGTCCGGGCCGGGCCCGCCGGCGGCAGCGGCGGCGCGATCGGCGGGATGATCTCGGTGCCGGGACGGGCCGTGACCTGGAGATACACGTTCAGGTAGTCGCCCTTCACGGCGGGCAGGACGGCATCGGTGAACGGATACGTCAGCAGCACCTGCAGCGCGTCCGGGAGGTCGGTTCCGGCGTCGGAGAGTTTCCGCAGGGTCGGTTCGAGGGCGCGGAGGTCGGCGATCAGGTCGTCCTTGCTCTTCTGGACGGTGCCGACCGCGACGCGCGACAACTCGTCCAGCGAGTTCAGCATCCGGACGAGCGCGCCCCGCTGCTCCGCCAGCACCGCGAGGCCGGGTTCGAGGTCGTCGAGCGCGACGCCGATCTGCTCCTTGCGTCCGCGCAGCGTGGCCGACAGCCGGTTCAGGCCGTCGATCGCGTCCGTGATGCCCTTCTTGTTCGCGTCGAGGTCGCCGATGAGTTTCCGCGCCTGTTCCAGCAGCGACCGGACCTCCGGTTCGTTGCCGCCCAGCGCCCGGTTCAGCTCGACGGTGATGGTGCGCAGCTGCGCGATGCCGCCGCCGTTCAGCAGCATCGACAGCGCGCCGAACACTTCCTCGACCTCCGGGTTCCGGTTCGTCCGCGACAGCGGGATCACCGCGCCGTCCGCGAGCGTGCCGCCGCCGCCCGGGGACGGCGGCGTCCCCCGCTCCGGGGACCCGCCCGGCGGGACGTGCGACGGGCCGTCGCCGAGCTGCACGAACTTCTCCCCGAGCAGGCTCGACTGGCGGAGTTCGGCGTAGGCGTCCGCAGGCAGTTTCACGTCGCCGTTGACCTCCATGGTGACCTCGGCCGTCCAGCCGCCCTCCGGCAGCGTGACCGCCACGACCCGTCCGACGGCGACGTCGTTGACCTTCACCGCCGACTGCGGGACGAGGTTCAGCACGTTCGCGAACCGCGCCTTCACCGTGTACGGGTGGTCGCCGAGGTCGGCGCCGCCGGGCAGCGGGAGGTCCTGCACGCCGGAGAATCCGCAGCCGGTGAGGGTCGCGCCCGCGAGCGCCAGGCGGACGAGGTTCCGGCCGATCATGGCGCCGCCCTTCGCGCGCCCGCGACCGGCAGCGGCGGGCGCAGTTCGCCGAGGTTCTGCCGTCCCATCAGCGTCCGCGTCCCCGGGTCGTAGGCGTTCAGGATGTTGGTGGCGTTGAGCGGCTGGACGTCGAGCGCCTCCGCCAGCGACCGGCGCTGTTTCACCAGGAGCTGCGTGATCTCGGCGAGTTTCCCGACGTTGGCGGAGACCTGCGCCCGGTTGTCGTGGATGAAGACCTTGACCCGTGCGAGCGCCACGGTGAGGGCCTTCAGCGCCGCGTCCAGCTCGTGCCGGTCGGCGGCGAGGAACTCCGCGACGTCGGCGAGCTGCCGCTCCGCCCGCCTGACCTGCCCGTCGTTGGTCTTGAGCATGGTCGTGAAGGTCTGCAGGCCGCGGACCGTGGCGAACAGATCCTGCTGCGAACCCGACAGCGTCTTCGCCGCCTGCGCCATCCGCTCGGTCGTGGTGCGGATGTCGCGGCCGTTGCCGCTCAGGTTCTCCGCACCCGTTTCCAGGAGGCGCGACAACGCGCCGTCCTTGTTGAGCCCGTCCGGGCCGAGTTCGGCCGCCAGTCTCTTGACGCTGTCGTAGACCTGGTCGAGCTCGATCGGCGTGGCGGTCCGCCCGGCCGGGATCACGGTGCCGTCCGCCATCTTCGGGCCGGCGGTGTAGGCGGGCGTGAGCTGGACGTACCGGTCGGCGACCAGGCTCGGCGCGACCGCGACCGCCTTCGCGCCGATCGGGACGTCCACGCCGTGGTCGACGGTCATGACCGTCCTGACCTGGGTTCCCTCGGCGCGGACGGAGTCGACCGTGCCGACCTTCACGCCGAGGACCCGCACGTCCGAGCCCGCGTAGACGCCGACCGCGGTGGTGAAGTAGGCGGTGATCCGGGTGCCGTCCGGCCGCTGCGCCACGACCAGCGCGACGGCCGCCGCGACGGCGATGGCGACCCCGGCCGCGATGAGGGGCGCGCCCAGCCTGCGCAACATCACTGCCCGCCCTTCTTCTGCGGCATGCAGCCCTTGTCCGGGGGCGTGCTGCCCTTCGGCAGGTACTCCTTGGGGACGAGCCCGCACAGGTATCCGTCCATCCAGCGGCCGTTGCCCAGCGTGTTGCCCAGCAGCCGCGTGTACGGGCCGGCCGTTTTCAACGCCCTGTCGAGGTCGTCCTGGTTCTTCTGCAGCAGGTCGGTGACGCGGCCGAGCGCGCGGAGCGTCGGGTCGAGCTGCTCCTGGTTGTCGTCGACGAGCCCGACGATCTGCCGGGACAGCGCCTGCGTCCCGGTCAGCAGCGCGTGGATGGCCTCGCGGCGGCGGCGGATCTCGGCGAGCAGCAGGTTCCCGTCCCGCAGCAGCCCCTCGACGCTCGCGCTCTGGTCCGCCATCGTCCCGGTGACCTGCCGGGTGCCCGCGAGCAGCCGCGCCAGCTCCGCGTCCCGGGACGAGATCGTCTTCGACAGCGCGGAGATGCCGTCGAGGGCCTTGCGGACGCTCGGCGCGGTACCGGAGAACGTCGTGGAGATCGCGTCGAGCGACTCGGCGAGCTTCGCGGAGTCGATCCGGCCGACCGTCCCGGCGAGGTCCTGGAACGCCTCGGTCACGTCGTAGGGGGACGTCGTCCGGTCGAGGGGGATGCGCCGGTCCGGGTCCTGCTCGTGCGCGCCGAGCGGGTCGACGGCGAGGAACTTGTCGCCGAGCAGCGTCTTGATCGCGATCGCGGCGGTGCTGGCGTTCCCGATCCAGGTGTCGCGGACGCGGAACGCGACGGTGACCTTCGCGCCGTTCAGCCGGACGCCGGTGACCTCGCCGACCTTCACCCCGGCGACGCGGACCTCGTTGCCGGGGCGCAGCCCGGCGGCCTCGCTGAAGTCGGCGGTGTAGCGGGTGCCGCCGCCGATGACCGGCAGGTTCTTGGCATTGAACGCGAGCAGCCCCGCCGTGACGACCAGCGCGAGCGACACGACCGCGACGGCGATCGGGTTCCGCTCCCGCACGGGTTTCAGCCGCGGCCGCCCGCCCTTGCGGGGCCGCCCCCTCGCATCCCTCGGCCGGCTTCGCTCGTTCTCGGTCATGCGCCGCACCTTTTCGCCGTCAGGGGGATGCCGGTGGGCGGCGGGTGCTCCTCGCCCGGGTACTGCTTGTAGGTGACGCCGCCGAGGTCGGCTTCGCAGAGATAGAGGTTCAGCCACGACCCGTAGGAGCCGATCCGGCCGATCGCCGCCATCTTCACCGGCAGCAGCCGCAGGAACGCGTCGACCGTCGGGGACTCGTCCGCCAGGTTCTCCGACAGCCGGCCGAGCTGCTCGATGTCGCGTTTGAGTGGTTCGCGGCCGTCCTTGAGGAGGCCCGTGGTGGTACGGGCGAGATCGTCCAGCGCGCCGATCGCCTCGCCGATCGCGGTGCGGTCGGCGGCCAGGCCGGACACGAGCCGGCGCAGCGTGGAGATCAGGTTTCCGAGGTTGTCGCCGCGTCCGTTGATGGTGTCCAGGACGGCGTTCAGGTTCTCGACGACCTGCCCGATGACCTCGTCCTTGTCGGCGATTCCGCTGGTGAGCGACCCGACGGTGGACAGCAGCCCCTCGACGGTGCCGCCCTCGCCCTGCAGCACCTGGATGATCGACCCGGCGAGCCGGTTGACGTCCTGCGGCGACAGCGCCTGGAAGAGCGGCTGGAAACCGTTGAACAGCTGCGTCAGGTTGAGCGCCGGGGTCGTCCGCTCGACGGGGATGGTCGAACCGGGCGTGAGCGTCCCGGTCGCGCCCACGCCGCGCTCCAACTCGACGTACCGCTGCCCGATCAGGTTCAGGTACTTGATCGTGGCGGTGGACGCGGCGGGCAGGCGGTGACCGCGTCCGACGGAGAACGACACGAGCGCGACCCGGTGGTCGACGACCTCGATGCCGGCGACCCGGCCGACCTCGACGCCCGCGATCCGGACGCTGTCGCCCTCGCGGAGGCCGGACGCGTCGGTGAACCGCGCCTTGTACGGGACGGTGTCGCCGCCGCCCGCCCGCGTGATGCTGAGCGCCAGCATCGCGGTGGCGACCACGGTCACCGCCACGAACGCGACCGACTTGACCAGCGGCGCCGTAAGGCCCTTCTGCTTCATCGGACCCTCACCTCCGTGCCCCGGAAGACCGGGCCGGCGAGGACGGCGCTCCAGTCGGGCAGCGCCTCGGGGACCTCGTTCAGGCCGGGTGCGAGCAGCTCGTTGACGAGGCGGTTCTCCTCGGGCGAGTTGGGCAGGCCGAGCGCGCCCGGGGCGACCGCGACCGGCGTGTCCGCGTCCGGCGGCGCCGACTTCACGGCCCGCCCGCCGGCACCGGCGGCCCCGCCCGCCGGGTAGCAGTGCGGGCCGCTCTTGTCGGTGTATCTCGGACGGTCCCTGCCGGGCACGTACCGGCCCTTGGACGGCAGCGTGATCACGTTCACGTGCAGGCCGGGCCGGCCGGTGCCCTTGCCGAGGACCTCGTCCATCACCGGGACGAACTCGGTCAGCATGCGCAGCGTGCACGGAAACTCCGGCGAGTACTTCCGCAGGAGTTCGAGCGTCGGACGTCCCCGCGCCGTCAGCCGGATGAAGTTGCCGGAGTTCTCGTGGAGGAAGTCGGAGAGGTTCTGCGAGGCGTCCGTGACCGACGCGTACAGCATCGCGAGGTCGTTCTTCTGCGCGGCGATCGACCGGCTCGTGTAGCTGAAGTCGTTCAGCGCCTGGATGATGTCGGGCGCGGCCTCGTCGTAGTGCCGGGCGACCTCCACGAACCGCCTGATGTCGCGGTTGAGCGCCGGCAGGTGCGGGTTGATCTTCTTGAGGTAGGCGTCCAGCTCCACCATCGTCCGCCCGAGTTCGGCGCCGCGTCCGTCCAGCGCCTGCGCCATGGCGGTGAGGGTGGCCGCCAGCTCGGCCGGCTGGACGGCGGTGAGCAGCGGATACAGGTTGTCCATCACCCGCTGGAGCTCGATCGCGTTCGCCGACCGGTCCTGGCTGATCACGCTCCCGGCGGTGAGCCGCGCCTCCGCCGGGCGCTCGGGCGGGATCAGCGCGACGAACCGCTGTCCGAACAGCGTCGTCGGGAGCAGCTGCGCCGACACGTTCCGCGGGAGGAGCCGCACCTTGTCCGGCTGGATCGCCAGCTCCAGCGTCGCGACCCCGCCGTCGGACGAGATCTCGCGGACCTCGCCGACCACCACGCCGCGCAGCTTCACGTCCGCGTGCGGATGCATCTCGCTGCCCGCGCTCGCCGTCTCCAGCGTCACACGGGCGACCTCGGTGAACCTCTTGTTGTAGACGGCGACCGACAGCCACACCAGCAGCGCCGGGACGAGCAGGAACACCACCCCGGCGAGCCGCCTGCGCAGCAGGCCGTCCCCGGCGTTCATCCCGCCACCTTCACCGTCGTGTTCGTGCCCCACACGGCGAGGCTGAAGAAGAAGTCGCTGACGCTGATCAGCACGATCGACGTGCGGACCGCGCGGCCGACGGCCTGACCCACCCCGGCGGGTCCGCCGGCCGCGCGGTAGCCGTAGTAGCAGTGCGACAGGATCACCAGCACGCTGAACACCAGCACCTTGAAGAACGACAGGATGACGTCCACGGGCGACAGGAACAGCCCGAAGTAGTGGTCGTAGGTGCCGGCGGACTGCCCGTTGATTACGACCGTGACCGTCCGGGACGCCAGGTAGGCGCACAGCAGCCCGATCGCGTACAGCGGGACGATCGCGACCGCGCCCGCGATGATCCGCGTCGTCACCAGGTACGGCAGCGACGGGATCCCCATCACCTCCAGGGCGTCCACCTCGTCGCTGATGCGCATCGCGCCGAGCTGCGCGGTGAACCCGGCCCCGACCGTCGCCGACAGCGCGAGCCCCGACACGACCGGCGCGATCTCGCGGGTGTTGATATAGGCGGACGCGAACCCGGTGAACGCCGACGTCCCGATCTGCTGGAGCGCCGAGTAGCCCTGCATGCCGACGACGACGCCGGTGGCGAGGGTCATCGCGACCATCACCCCGATCGTCCCGCCGATCACGCCGAGGCCGCCGCTGCCGAACGCGACCTCGGCCAGCAGCCGCTGCACCTCCTTGCGGTAGCGGCGGGCCGCCCGCGGCGTCCACAGCAGGGCCTTGACGTAGAAGGTGCCCTGGTCGCCCGGCTGGTCCAGCCACGCGAACCAGCGGTTCGGCCCGGCTCGCAACACGGCCATCGCTCAGCCTCCCTTCGGCGGGACGACCTGCAGGTAGATCCCGGTGATGACGAGGTTGAGCAGGAACAGCAGCAGGAACGTGATGACGACCGACTGGTTCACGACGTCCCCGACGCCCTTCGGCCCGCCCTTGGGGTTCAGGCCCCGGTAGGAGGCGACGATGCCGGCGACGAACCCGAACAGCAGCGCCTTCGCCTCGCCGACGTAGATGTCGGGGAGCTGGGCGAGGGCGGAGAAGCTCGCCACGTACGCGCCGGGCGTGCCGCCCTGCAGCAGGACGTTGAAGAAGTAGCCGCCCGCGACGCCGACGACCGAGACCAGGCCGTTCAGCAGGACCGCGACGGCGACGCAGGCGAGGACGCGGGGGACGACGAGCCGCTGGATCGGCGAGACTCCGAGGACCTCCATCGCGTCCAGTTCCTCACGGATCGTCCGGGCCCCGATGTCGGCGCAGATCGTGGAGCCCGCCACCCCGGACACCAGCAGCGCCACGATCATCGGGCTGGCCTGCTGGATCACCACCAGGACGCTGGCGGCGCCGGTGAACGACTGCGCGCCGAACTGCTGGGTGAGGGAGCCGACCTGCAGCGAGGTCACCGCGCCGAACGGGATCGACACGAGCGCGGTCGGCAGGATCGTCACGCTGGCGATGAACCAGAACTGCTGGACGAACTCGCGGAACTGGACCGGCCGCCGGAACATCATGCCGAGCACGGTGGCGCCGAGCGCGAACATCCGCCCGGTTTCGCGCAACGCGCCCAGCGGATATCCGATGACGGAACTCGCCATGATTGACCTCCCTTCCCATTCACGAAGCTACTTGCCGGTAAATTCTGCCCGCAAGACGCGGAGCGCCACCAAATTCACGATGCGGCGTTTTCTATCCGCCGATGACATATTCTCGGCCGGCCGCCGCGATTGTTTTGCGCATTGGAAAACCCGGGGCGGGCGGACGCGGCATGCCGTCATTGGATATCGTCGAGGCCCCCACGACCACTGGAGCCCCAATGAACCGACGTCATCTGGCGGCCGTCCTGCTCGTACCGGCACTGGCGCTCACCGCCTGCGGCGGCGACGGTGACGGCGCCGAGCCGACCGCGACTCCGCAGCCGACGAGCAGCCCGTCCACCGCCCCGCCCGCCGGCGGCGACGGCTCGTCCACGGGCGGCGGCTCCGGCACAACGCCTGGAACGCCCTCGGCCGTCCCGACCGAGGTCGTGAACGCGTTCGTCGAGTGCATGCGCAAGCAGGGCGTCAAGGTCCCCGACGACGTCAGCACATGGCAGCCGAACCCGCAGGACGGCCGCACGCAGAAGGCCCTCATGGCCTGCATCGGGCGTTCCGGCGCGCCGTCGTCCTGACCGCGGATCAACTCCCCTGCGACTTGCACGCCGGGGCCTTGTCGAACGCCGCGTTCAGCTTCGGGTCCTTGCGGAAGTCCTGCTCGGGCCCCTGATAGGCGCCGTATTTCCCGAACGCCTTCCCCAGCTGGCCGACGGCCCGCTCCAGCGACTTCTTGTCGGTCACCTTCGCCCGCTCCAGGTTCCGGGACGCGGTGGTGACCGTCGAATGCGTGCTCGTCAAATTGCTCATGGCGGTCGTGAACAGTGCCTTGCCATTGCCGACGGGTGGGGCGCCGAGCCCCGCCAGACCCATTTCCAGCGTCCGCATCCGTTCCGAGATGCCTTCGAGAAGCTTGACGAGCGACGCCTTGGACTTCAGCACACTGGCGTTGTCCAGTTTCGGCACCTGAAGCGGGGTGCCCTTCGTCAGGACACCGCACGCCTTCCCCGCCCAGGCGACCTCCGGGCCGTCCTTCTTCTCCTCCGAACCGCATCCGGCCACGGAGCACGCGGCGACCGAGGCCAGCGCCACTCCGGCAATGAATCGCCGAACCATTTCTTTTCTCCTTTTTCGACTGGGCGTTCAGCAGTTCGGGGCGGCGGCCTTCCCGGCGAACCGGTCCGCGAGGAAGGCCATCGCGTCCTCGTTGCCGCGGTAGACGAGCGTGATGTGGCCTATCCCGTCCCAGGTCTTCCAGGTGACGGGGACGCCGAGCGCGCAGTAGCTCTCGCGCAGCTCCTCGGCCTGCCCGAACGCGACGATCTCGTCGGCGGTCGAGTGGTACTGGAACACCGGGACCGCGACGGGCTCGGTGCCGAGCCGGTTCTGGGCGACCCGGTTCAGCCACGCCTCCGTCGCGAACGGGCTGGTGGTGAAGTAGTCCGGGATCGTCTTGCCCTGGTGGTCGAGCAGAAGCTCCAGCGTGCAGCCGTTCCCCTCGAGCCCGCTCACCATGGCGCGGCCGGCGTCGTTGAGGTGGGACTCCAGGTTCAACTCGGGGTAGGCGTTGTCCATGCCGATCATCGAGTAGAGGAGGAACCCGAACGGATCCTTGCCCTCCAGCGGCAACCCCACGGAGGCGAGGTCGGCCGGCACTCCGCCGCCGACGACCCCGGTGAGGTTCAACTCCGGCGCGTACCCGGGCTGCTTCTGCCCCGCCCACATCGCGGCGGCGCCGCCCTGCGAGTAGCCGCGGAACGCGACCCGGGCGTACTGCGACAGGCCCGCATCGGGCAGCCGCTGCGCCGCGCGGACGGCGTCGATGACCGCGTAGCCCATCGAGTCGACCACGTACGTCGTCGCGGGGTTCTCGTGGTAGCCCTCGTAGTCGGTGACCGCGACCGCGTAGCCCTTCGCGAGCATCTCGTTCAGCGCGGCCTGCTCGTAGAACGCGCCCTGGTCGATGAACCTGGACGGCGCGCAACGGAACGCGGGCCCGCTGGTACCGGGCCCGAAGCCGACGATCGGGGCCTGCGCCGCGTCCGCCTTCTTCGGCACCAGCACCATCCCGGTCACCGCCACCGGCTCCCCGAGCGCATTCGTCGACAGGTACATGACCTGCCACGCGTCGGCGAGCACCCGCGCGGCCGGCGGCCCGGCCTTCGCCGGCCGCACCCGGATGACGTCCCCAGGCGCCCCCGCCGGCAACGGCGCCGGCGGAGTATAGAACGCATCCCCACCCGGCCCGGAATCACCAAACGCCACCCCACCAGCCACCCCCACAGGCACCCCAGCGGGTATCGCGGCAGGCGTTCCGGCGGGCATCGCGGCGGGCGTGACGGTGGGTGTTCCGGTGGGGGCCTTGGTGGGGGGTGTGGCGGAGGCGGGGGTGGTGGGCAGTGAGGTCAGCAGCGCGGCCGCCGTGACGCACAGGAGGAGCCCTCGGGTGAGTTGCGGCCTCCGGTGAGGGCGGCGTGCCGCAGGTGGACGATGGGCGGCTCGGCGGAGGTGGGGGGTCACGGCACACGCTCCTTCTTGGTGAGCGTCACGTTGATCTCGTTGTCCGGGCCCGTGACGGAGGAGCCGAGGAGGCCGGTGAGCGGGCCGCAGCCGGTGAGCGCCGGGAGGTCGTAGGTGCCGCTGAGCGCGCCGCCCGTGTTCGGGTCGAAGCCGGCCGCGGAGGTCAGCGTGATGCCGGACGGCTCAGACGTCCGGCATTCCTCGCCGCCGCCGATCGGGACGACGCCGAACACCTCGAACGCCGGCAGCCTGATGATCACCTTGGACGTGGTGGTGAGCACGCCGTCCATGTAGGTCCCGGTCGTCCCGCCTTCGGGGGCGAACGCGACGTCGGCCGTCACGGGCAGGAAGCCGAAGACCTGCAGTTGGGCGGTGGAGGGGTCGAGCGTGAGGTCCGCGGTGATCGCGTTGCCGGTGAGCTCGGCGTCCAGGCCGCCGGTCAGCGGGACGGTTCCACCGGAGGCCTTGATCGTGGACGAGCCCTCCAGCGCGAACGCGTACTGGGTGGGTTCCTGCCCGCCGTCCAGCACGATGCCGAAGTCGGCGAGGACGTTGTTCTGCCCGGGGTCCTGGGTGCACTCGGACTCGAAGGTGCCGAGGCCGGACGCGCCGCCGTCGTCCGTCCTCGGGGTCAGGGTGAGAACGAGGTTCCCGACGGTGATCTTGGCGGGCCCCACCTGGGTGAAGGTCAGGTCGGGTGCTTTGCCCCGGCCCTTCACCGTGAACGCGCCGGACGCGGGGATCGGTGTCTTCTCCAGGACGGAGTCGACCGCGACGGGGAGGCCGCCCGGCATCTCGGGCACGGTCAGCGTCGCGTCGGCGAGCGCGTTCCCCTCCAGCGTCACCGCGTACAGCGCGGCGAGGCCCCGGGCGGACTCGGCGTTCACCGTCGACACCGAGTCGACGACGATCCCCGGCATCGCCTCGCCGACGACGACCTGGTCGGGAACGTCCGCGGTCAGCTCCACATGGACCGGCTGCGGCCCGAGCAGCGGGAACGTGCAGTGGTAGTCAAGCCCCAGGGTCACCGGCTCCGCGGCCGCCGGGCCCGCGCCCGCCACGCCGGCGAGGCTCGACGCCAGCATGGCGGCGGACACGGCGAGGGCCGCGCCGGCCCTGCCCTTCGTTCTCTTCTTCTTCGTTCGCACGTGTCGGCCTCTCGGGCTGCCAGGGGCGGGACGGGCCCCCGCCGCACGTCCGGTACGGCGGGGGCCGCGTCGCATTGACCGTCAGCTCATCGCCGCCGTCACGCCTTGGGCGTGAGGGTCAGGTCGATGGTGTTGCCGTCACCGGCGGTGAAGAGGTTGAGGATGCCGGTGAGCGGCCCGCAGTTCTCGATGTCGGACAGCGAGTACGCGCCGCTGATGTCGCCGCCGGCGTTCGGGTCGAAGAACTCGCCCTCGGCCGACTGCAGCTGGATGGTGGACGGCTCGGCCGTCTGGCACTCCTCGCCGCCGCCGATCGGGATGGCGCCGAACACGCTGAACGACGCCAGCTTGGTGACGACCGTGCTGTTGGTGGTCAGCTGGCCGTTCTTGTAGAGGCCGGTCGTCGGGCCCTGGGTGACGAGGCCGATGTCGGCGGTCACCGGCAGGAACCCGAGGACCTGGAAGTTGCCCTTGGTCGGGGCGATCTGCAGGTCCGCGGTGACGTCGCCGGTGTTGAGGTCGAGTTCCGCGGCGACGGAGCCGGTCAGCGGCGCCGTGCCGTTCGCCGCCTTCACGAAGGTCTCGCCGGCGAGGCTGAACTCGTAGTGCTCACCGCCGGGGGTCGGAGTGGGGGTGGGCGTGGGGGTCGGCGTGGGGGTGGGCGTAGGAGTCGGGGTGGGGGTGGGGGTGGGAGTCGGCGTGGGGGTAGGGGTGGGAGTCGGCGTGGGGGTGGGCGTAGGAGTCGGGGTGGGGGTCGGGGTGGGCGTAGGCGTGGGGGTGGGAGTCGGCGTCGGGGTGGGCGTAGGAGTCGGCGTGGGGGTGGGCGTGGGGGTAGGAGTCGGGGTCGGGGTCGGCGTGGGCGTCGGGGTCGGGGTGGGCGTAGGGGTGGGGGTGGGGGTGGGGGTGCCGTCGGTGATCTCGAAGGTGGCGAACGGGGCGTCCTGGCCCGGGTCCTTGGTGCACTGGACGTTCTGGCCGCCCTCCCACACCGGGGTGCCGTCGGCCTTCCTCGGGTTGATGCGCTGGACCATGTCCCCGACGTGGATCTCGCCGTGGCCGGCCTGGGTGAAGACCAGCTGCGGGGCGGCGCCCGTGGCGATCAGGTCCCACTCCGCGCCCGCCTCCTGCGGGATGTCCGTCTGCGCGATGACCGCGTCGACGGCCACCGGCAGCTGGGGCATCTCGGGCACCGACAGCATCGCGTCGGCCGTCGCCGTCCCCTCGATGGTGGTGGCCCTCACCGCGCGGAGACCGTTGGTGATGGTCCCGGTGATGTGCGCGGTCGCCTCGATCTGGAACGCCGGGGTCATCTCGCCGACGGGGATCTCCGCCGGGATGTCCGACCGGACGTCGACCGTGAGCGGCTGGTTGCCGATCAGCGGGAAGACGCAGTGGTAGTTGATCGTCTGGTGGACCGGCACCGCCGCGGCGGGGGCGGCGCTGATGACGCCGAGCGCCGACAGGCCGAGTCCGCCGATGGCCGCGACCGCGAGGCCCCTGGCCGAGCGCCGGCCGCGCCTGCTGAGCTTGTCTTCCATTTTCTGCCTTTCGTCGGAAGGGACCGAGTGGCGAAACTGCGAACCGAAAGCTACCGACCGGTACCGGGGGTGTCTTTACGGTCCGCTGACAAATTCGAAGACAGTTACACTCACCGGCTCAACATGAATCCAAGGTCATTTTCAAAAGCCGAAAACGCGCGGAAAATGACATTTTCATAGAATGCCTCGGCGACCGGCGCTCGCCGGATGACAACAATTGCCCAACCGCGGGCCGGACGCCGATTCAGCGGCCGAGAATTTGTCATCCGGCGATCGTTTTCCGGTCGCCGCGCGGATACTCAGAGGTGCTTGTACGTCGTGTAGTCAGACGCGAAGTCGTTGTAGCGCTGGAAGTTGGTGAAGCTCATCGTGATCGTGGCGTCCAGGCCCTCGACGTAGTGCCACCAGCCGATCGGGATGAACAGCAGCTCGCCGGGCGCGAGCGTGCACTCCAGCACCTGCGCCTTCCGCATCGAGGGGAACCGGTCGTAGTCGATCGCGCTCGCGTCCACCTCCGAATAGCAGTGGACGGTGTTGTAGATGAACGCAGTGTCGTGCAGCGGCACCATTTTGATCTTCTTGCGGCCCATGACCTGCGCCATGAAGTTGTTGGTGAGGTCGTGGTGGAACGGCGTCTTCGTCCCGGGCGGGCCGAGCCAGAAGAAGCTCCTGCCCCGCGCGTCGCCGTCGAGATACTCACCGAGCGGGTCGATGTCGTCCCACAGGACGTCCAGGGCCTCCTGGTTGCGGGACGTGTTGTTGGCCGTCATGTAGAAGTCGTTCGTCGTCCCGGCGGCCTCGACCATGTCGACGTACTCGCGGAACGGCATGAGCTTCTTGTGCTGCGGCCCGTTGATCTCGTAGTTCTCGTCGGACTCGCGTCCGAACTGCACCTCGACCTCCTGGTCGCCGCAGGTGGCGCGGAGGTACCCGAGGTCCCATTTCGTGCACGCGGGCCACGACTTGAGCATCCCGGTGATGATGACCGGGCGGTTCTGGAAGTAGTACTCCTCGAAGAACTCGTCCCGCGAGAGCCGTTCCCGGCGTTCGATCTCACCGCCGGCGGCGCGCATCCGGGCGAGCCGGCCGTAGACGGTGAGGGTCCATTCGCGCTTGCGCAGCCGGTTCGCGATCCGGGACGCGCCCTGCACGTACGGGCTGGCGAGCGCCCCGGACACCTCGCGGGCGGCCTCCTCCTCGGTGAATCCGTTCTTGACCAGGACCGGGCGGATCGCTTCCGGCGGATTGCCGAGCAGCAGGTTCTCGGCGATCCAGCGGCGCCAGTCGTCCTTCGGGCGTGTGGTCACGGCATTGCTCCTCTCTTCGGCGGGCGGCTCGGCTCGGCGGAGCGGTCAGCCCGGATTGCGGGACGGCTGCGGAAGTACGGGCGGGCAGCTGATGTCGGCGAACGGGATGCAGGTCGACCCGAGCGTCACGCGCAGCAGGTTCCCGGGGCCGGCGACCGAGCCGTTGAGCAGCGGGTCGAGGTCCTCGCCGACGCCGCATCCGCGGAACGCCGGGACGGTGAAGGTCCCTTCGACCACCCCGCCCTGCAGGATGTTGGGCATCTGTCCTTTGAGCGTGATATCGGCGTCGGTGGCCGTGCGGCAGTTCGCGCCCACGTCCAGGGGTGTGCCGTTGACCTTCACGTCGCGGATCCGGATCGACATCCGCATGTGGGCGCTGACCGACTGGATTCCGGTCTGCAGGTCGCTGACCGCGTCGAACGTCCCGTAGTCCTGGGGCCCGTCCGGGTCACCGGGTTTCAGGGGCCGCTGCGTCATCTCCATCGTCGCGGTGGTGGGCATGAGGCCGAACGTCAGGAAGGTGGACGTCGACCGCAGCGGCGCGACGAACCGCTGCCGTACCGAGGCGCCCGTCTTCGTGATCATGTAGATCATGTTGGTGAGCGCCGGTTCGGCGAGCTCGGGGTCGTTCAGCACCGTCGCACCCTTGAGCTTGGCGACGTTGGAGAACCCGGACAGGTAGACGCAGCCCGGCATCCAGTCGTCGGTCGGCCCGGTGTAGGTACCGCACTCCGGGGGCGTCCCGCCCGGGGCCTCGGCGGCGGGCGGCCCCGCCTCGGGCGCTGCGGCCGTCCTCGGCGCCGGGGCCTTCCCCGCCCGCACCGGGACGGTGGCGAGCGTCAGATCCTGCTCCCCGGACGGCGAGCACGTGGCCGCCAGCGACGTCGCGTCCTTGCGGGCGCCGCCGTTCTCGTCGCGCGGATCGAGCGTCAGCGCCAGATCCCCGGCCGTGAACGTCAGGCCGCCGGTTCCCGCGGACGTCACCGGCGGGACGTCGCCCGACGCGGCCAGTTCCAGGTCGGCGCCCTCCGGCAGCGGCGTGGACGGCGTGGTCAGCCCGTCCCACACCACCGGCGTCGACGTTCCGTTCTGGGTCGCGGTCGTCTCGAGCCGGGCGGTGCCCGCGACGGAGGCGCCGCCGAGCGCCGTCACCTCGGGGAGCGCGGCCTCCGGGATCGTCAGCGTCGCCGTGACCCGACCGGGCCGGACCGCTTCGCCGGCCGTCCCCTCCTCGGGGAACGTCCCCCGCACCCGGACGCCGACCCCATGGGACGACCCGGACGGGAACCGGCACGTGTAGCTCAGCGCCGCGTCGGCCTCCTGTGCCGTCGCGGTACCGCCGGGCAGCGACCCGGACACGACCGTGCCGAGCCCGATCGCCGTCACCGCCCCCAGCGCCCAGCGGGCCCGGATTCTCATGGTCGGTCACCTCTCCTGAAGCTGCGCTCATGCGGACTCACCGGTCACGAGGCATCGGGCATCGGGGTCTGGGGTCATGGATCACGGGTCACGTCCAGCCGGGGAGCCACAGGCGTGCGAGCCGCTCCGCCTCCGGGAGCGCCTCGCCCGTGAGGATCGGATGGAGGTAGAGCAGGTTCGCCGCGACGACCGCGAGGTAGGCGGCCCCGGCCGCGCGGATCACCGTGCGTTTCACCGGGCTGCCGCGGTACGGGACGAAGATCCCTTCGTAGAGCAGGACGATCGCGAGGATCGCGAACGGCAGCATCTGCAGCGCGTACGTGGAGTACATCGTCCGGCCGTCGAACGCGGCCGGGATCCACGGCAGCAGGCCCGCCAGGTAGCCGCCGATCACGGCGGTGGCCCGCCAGTCCCGGAACAGGACCGCGTAGACCGCCATGGTGAGCAGCGCCGCGATGGAGAACCACCAGATCGCGGGCGTGCCGAGGTGGACGACCTCGCCGACGCACTTCGCCGCGTCACACCCGTCCTGCCCGCGTGGAACGGACGTGCGCCACATGACGGCCGGATGCCCCAGGTAGGGCCACTGCCACGGCCACGACTGGCCGGGGTTGGGGCTCGTCACGCCGCTGTGGAAGTCGAGGGTCATCGCGTGGTAGTGCCACAGCGACCGGAGCGGGTTCAGGAACGTGGGCCAGACGTCGCTCGGATGGAGGTCGGCCCAGTCGCGCTGGAACCCGGGGAACGTCCGCCCGAACAGGGCCTTCTGCAGGCCCGTCCCGGACGCGAACCACCCCCACCAACTGCACACGTAGACGACCCCGGCGACGAGCCACACTTGGAGGAGGGAGGGCGCCATGTCCAGCTTCAGCATGCCGCGCCACGGGCGGGCGACTCCGGCGTCCTTGCGCGCGTTCCGGTCCCAGATCAGGGCCAGCGCCCAGAAGAGGAGCATCGCGTAGACGCCGGACCATTTCGTCCCGCAGGCGAGCCCGAAGCAGACCCCGGCACCGACCCGCCACCCGTGCCTGACGAACGGCCCACCGGACCTCGCCCCCAGGGCCGAGCGGGTCCTGTCGCGGTCGATGAGGAGGCAGCCGAACCCGGCGAGCAGCCAGACGAGCAGGAAGATGTCGAGCATCGACGCCCGGCTGGACACGAGCCACGACCCGTCCAGCGCCAGCAGCAGGCCCGCCGCGCAGCCGAGCACGGTCGAGCCGGTCAGCCGCCGCGCGATGCGCGCCAGCAGCAGCACGGCGAGGACGCCGGCGACGCCGGCCGCGAAGCGGAAGCCGAACGGGTCCGAGCCGAAGACCGCCATCCCGGCGGCGATGAACCACTTCCCGAGCGGCGGATGGGCGGCCCACTCCGCGCCGCCCGCCAGCCCGGCGACCGGCCGCCCGGCGAGGAAGTGGCCGTTGGCGGGCTCGCCGTCCGTCCCGACGTTCCAGTTGTGCTCGACGCCGTAGTGCAGGAACGCCCAGGCGTCCTTGGCGTAGTACGTCTCGTCCCAGATGAGCGCGTGCGGGGAGCCGAGCCGGTGGAACACCAGCATCCCGGCGAACGCCGCGACGGCGAGCGGGCCCAGCCACCCGTAGAGCGACGCCCGCAGCCGATCCTGGCGCGCCAGGACGTCCGTCGCCGGCCCGGCCCTGTCCACCGCTACCGAGGCGGCCAACGCACTCCACCCCCTCGATCGTCACGGTCAGAGTCAAGGACCGTAATGAACGTCCGGCTCCGGATAAATCGAGTCCGTGACGAAGAAGAGGGCGCGATTCACTCAGTTGACTAAGGTATCGCCGCGACCGAACACCGACCCGAATCGATCATTATCATCAAATGACAACTTTCATTTGGACGCACATTTGAATTTGTCGCGAACCGGTAGCCCCCGACCGGCCGCCGCGACCACCCCGCCCGACGGCCTCCCCCGTCCCGAGCCCGTTGAGTTACGGCGTGTCGCCCTTATCGGCGGCCTCGCAAGGGCAACACGCCGCATGTGAACGGGACGGAGCCGTCCGGCAGGGCCGGACGCGGGTGCGGAGCGGAGCAGGATAAGAGGATTATTCATGTTCCTCATATTCGACAGAACTGTGTCGTCCGGTGCCGGCCGCGCAACGGTGGCAGTTACTTATAAGTGGGTGAGCAGTGGCCACGGGGATTTGTTCTTCAGCTCTAGAGAAGTGGCGCACGGGGCCTGCGTAACGTCGGTGTGCCCCGCATCACACCGGGCTCAGACGGAGGTGTGTCAGTGTCGATGACCAGAGCAGCCCTCGAATCCGTTGATCCCTTCGATCGCGACGGCCGGCTCCCGCCGCGGCTGGCCCGGCTGATGCGGCCGGAGCTGCCGAGCCTCGCCGAGGAGATCGTCACCGAGATCCGCCGCGCCATCCCCGAGTACGCCCGGCCGCTCGACGGGCCCTACGGCCATGTGCTGCGGCTGAGCGTGGAGCACAACCTGGCCGCGTTCGTCGACCGTGTCGCCGCGCTCCCCGGCGCGTCCGGGGTCAGCGAGGACTCCGCCGGCACGGCCCGAATGCTCGGCCAGTACGAGGCGCACGAGGGCCGCAGCATGGACTGCCTGCAGGCCGCCTACCGGATCGGCGGGCAGGTCGCGTGGCGGCGCGTCATGAAGGTCGCGCCGCGCTACGACATCTCCTCCGCCGTCATGTCGCGGCTGGCGGAGGCGCTGTTCATCTACCTGGACGACCTCGCGGCGCACTCCCTCGACGGCTACCGGCGGGCCAAGGAGCGCCCGATCCCGGCGCTCGACGAGCGGCGCCGGCGGCTGTTCCGCCTCCTCCTGGACGACCCGGAACCCGGGGACGGCGTCGTCGCCGAACTGGCCGAGGCGTCCGGCTGGGCCGTCCCGGACGAGGTCACGCTGGTCGCCGTCGAGCCGGACGCCCGCTGCGAGTGGACTTCACTGGACGAGGACGTCCTCGCCGACCTGGAGTGCGCCGAACCGCACCTCCTGCTGCCCGGCCCGTTCACGGCCGGCCGCCGCACGATGCTGGACGCGGCGCTCCCCGGCCGCCGGGTCGCGGTCGGCCTCACCATGCCGCCCGGCCAGGCGGCGGACTCGCTGCGCTGGGCCCGCCGGGCGCTCGGCCTGGCGCTCGACGGTGTCCTCGGCGACGGCCCGGTGACCCTGTGCGAGGACCACCTCGTCCCGCTGTGGCTGCTGTCGGACCCGGCGCTGGTCGAGCAGCTGACCCGGCGGCGCCTCGGCGTCCTGGACGGCATGACGCCCGGCCAGCAGGACCGGCTGACCGAGACGCTCCGGACCTGGCTCGTGACCCGCGGCACCGCCGCCGAGATCGCCGAGTTGCTGCACATCCACCCGCAGACCGTCCGGTACCGGATGCGCAAGATCGAGCAGACCTTCGGCGACGAACTGGACGACCCGGAAGCACGCTTCGGGATCGAGGTCGCCCTACGCGCCGCCCATCTCCGCCGCCCCCCGAAGCCTCCCCCGGCCGCACCGGCCATCACCTCGACCCGCCAACGGCCTCAAGCAAGCCCCCCGAAGCCAGGCGGATCCAACGGAACCAACGACCCCGGCCATCACCCCGGCCCCACAACGACCAAAACCATCGCGATCGCGTCCGAAGGCAGGTTCCGAGCGAAGCGAGAAACCTGATCGCGCAGCGAGCCGCAAGGCGAGCCGGAGCGATGCAGCGATCGCGGCGCAGTGCCCGCCGAAGGAGGGCCCTCCAGGGCCCGACGCCAAGGGCACTGCGGGGCAAACACAGCGATCGCACCGCAGTGCCCGCCGAAGGAGGGCGCTCCAGCGCCCGACGCCAAGGGCACTGCAAAGCAAACACAGCAGTTAAACGCGACCAATGCCGAGGGTGTTCTGTGCGGGGAGTAGGCCGCTCTCCAGGACCTTGAACAGGATCGGCATGGTGAGCTGCGTGAGACGGTCGGTCTTCTCGGCGCCCAGCGTCCGCCAGGGACCGTAGGCGAGGTCGTCGGTCGTTCGCTCGACGGAGTCGCGCAGTTCGCGGCCCCGGTCGGTCGCGGTGCCGTCGGCGTTGACGAGGCCCCGGGACGCGAGGCGGTCGCGGGCGGCGGCCCATTCGTCGTCCGTCCAGCCGCGGCTCGCGAACGTCTCCACGGGTGCGGCGCCGATCGCGGCGAACGAGACGAGCGCCTCGGCCGGGTCGAGTCCGGCGGTGAGGAGCGCGGCCACGTGGCCGTCGCCGCGCTGTTCGCGCAGGACGCCGATGGCGTGCCAGAGGGCGAGGTGCGGCTCGTCCGGCCAGGGGAGATCGGCGTTGGCGGCGGCGAGGGGACGTCCGGCGGTGCTCGCGGCCTCGGTGGCGGTGCGGGCCAGGTCGGCGGCCTCGGCGATGCCGGGGGCGCCGATGGCGTCGCCGAGCAGGTTCCGGTACATCCGGTCGACGGCGCGGGTGCGGGCCTCCAGGACGCGTTCGGGCGGTGCGACCGTCCAGGCGGCGGGGATGTGCTCGGCCACCATGCGCGGGCTGAAGCTGTAGAAGGCGGCCGACACCGCCTCCGCGCCGGCGGCGCCGAGGGGTGCGGCGCGCCAGGCGAAGTAGCTCGGCCAGCGGGTGTCCACCTTGTAGCCGAGCGCCTCCGCCTCGGCGAACACGTCGGGCGAGTACCAGAACAGGGCGTGCACGGGTTCGAGTTGGTGCCACACCTGGCGGGCCAGGCCGGGGTTCTCAGTGCTGCTGGATGCGGTCACGGCGTTCTCCTTCTTCGGGTCACCTCCAGCCTATCTTGACAGTGACAAGATTGCACATCGAAGTTCAGGCCAGCCGCGAAGGCGCCGGGGGCAGGGCGCGCGGTGCGGCCGAGTGCCGTGCCGCCACGCCGTCCCGGACGATCCGCGCGCGGCGCTCGTGGCGGGGGAACGCCAGCAGCGCGAGGACGGCCAGGCCGACCCCCGCGACCCGCAGCAGGAACAGCCCGGAGTCGCCCGGCCACGGCTCCCCGTACAGCAGCGTCGCCGACAGCAGCAGATGCGTCTTCGCGGTCACCGTGACGACGGTGACGATGATGGTGAGGCGGCAGCGCTGCAGCCCGATCGACAGCAGCCCGAGCCCGAGGACGCCGGCGAGCAGGAACAGGTACGGGTGCGGCGAGGTCAGCACGTCCGTCCGGTGGTCACCGGCGAGCATCGTCGCCATGCCCATGCCGAAGACCTCGGTGGCGCCCAGCAGGACGCCCGCGCCGAGCCCGTAGGCGATGCCGGTCAGCGGTCGCGCGTGCCGGCCGCTGACCTGGCGGTCGCGCACGCAGAACATCCAGAGCGGCAGGGCCAGCGAGGGCACGCAGACGAGGGCCGCCTTCCACAGCGGGAGCGCGGCGGCCGCCTCGGCGCCGCCCGTCCTGTGCAGGGCGTCCGAAAGCGACTCCCCGTGGCCCGGCAGGACCGACAGCGCGGCCGCGACCATCGCCGCCACGGTGATGAGCGCGGCGAGCCACTCGCGCGAGGTGGGCCGCTCACCGAACCCGCTCATCCCCACGACCAGCAGGAGGACGAGGCTGAGCCCGAAGGCGGGGAGGGTGGCGACGACGGGGAGCGTGACGAGCGCGGTGGCCGAGAGCGCGAAGCCCGCCAGCAGCACCAGGACGCCGGTCCACCACAGGGGGCCGCGCACCAGCCGTCCGGCGGCGTGCAGCGGATGCCGGCCCCCGATCGGGCTCATCCGCCCGGTGGCCGTCTTGAACAGGACGTACGCGGCGATGTAGACGGCCTGCGCGGCGCAGGCCAGGACGACCGCTTGCATGGCGCACCTCCGGGGGTGGGGCTCCGGCCGGAGCCCGGGGTGTCACCGGCCGGCGGCACCCCCATCCCCGCCGCCCGGCGAAAACGCTGATGATTCGGATGGTGACATGGGGAAGCCGTCCGGCGATCCGGCCCGAGAGACGGAGAAAATGCCTGTTTTGTACGCCTAGGTGAGCAATAACTCGGACACGGGCACGGTGGCATGCGTCCAGGCCCCGAAGTGACCACCCGGTTGTCGCTGAAGTGAGCAGGAAGATGGACGTTGTTTCATATTTTCGCAATGCGCGGATGTTGCGGTAACTCGTACCGTAGGCTCCGCGTCTAGCGCTGAAACCGCCCCGGAAAGGCCGAGATCGATACGTCCATGGCATTGCCCGATCACTCACCGCAGGTGAATGATTGCGGTGCGCTTCCAACTCGACTGCGTGGTGATTGAGTGACCGTGGGGATGGAACGGCTCGGAGAACCGTTCGGGTTCACCGGTGACGGAGACGGCGGCCGCCGGGCCCGCCGCACCGTCCGCGAGCGTGCCGCGAAGGTCGTCGCGGACGAGTCGCTCCTGGACGATGTCGAGCTGATGGCCGCCGAGGCCGTCGCCAACGCCATCCTGCACGGCACCGGCCTCGTCACCGTGACGGTCTTCACCGACGGCCGGCGGATCCGCGTCGACATCGCCGACGACGGGCCCGCCCGGGAGGCCCCCCACGACGAACGGCGCCTCGACCACGGGCGCGGCCTCACCGTCGTCGACGCGCTCGCCGACGAGTGGGGCTTCGACCAGGCCCCGCACCGCACCCGCCTCTGGTTCATCGTCGACGCCGAACGCCCACCGGCCGACGCCTAGCGCGACCCGGCGGCGGACGCCGCACGGGCGCCAACCGCACGGGCGACAGTCCGGTCAGGCCGGGTCTTGGTCTATGTGCGCCTGGAGTTCGCGGCGGGCGACCTTGCCGGTGGCGTTGCGCGGGAGCGCGTCGACGAAGTGCACGTCGCGGGGGACGGCGAAGCGCGCGAGATGGTCGCGGACGTGGGTGCGGACGGCGTCGGCGTCGAGTGCGCCGCCGTCGCGCAGGGCGATGAACGCCGCGGCCCGCTGCCCGAACTTCTCGTCCGGCACTCCGATCACCGCGACCTCCCGTACCTGCGGAAGGCCGGTCAGGACCTCCTCGATCGCGCCGGGGAAGACATTCTCGCCGCCCGAGACGATCATGTCGTCGTCGCGGCCCTGCACGAACAGCCGGCCCTGCTCGTCGAGGTGCCCGACGTCGCCGAGGCTCATCAGGCCGTCGCGCATCTCCTTGGTGTCGCCGCTGGTGTAGCCGTCGAACGGCAGCTCGTTCGCGGCGAAGATCCGTCCGGTGGTCCCCGGCGGGACGCGTTCGCCGGAGTCGTCCAGGATCGCGACCTTCGTCCCGGGCGGCGGGGTGCCCGCCGTGTCGGGACGGGCGCGCAGGTCGGCGGGCGTCGCGATGGTGACCCACGACGCCTCCGTCGACCCGTACATGTTGTAGAGGACGTCGCCGAACTCGTCCATGAACGCGGTGGCGAGCGTCGCGGGCAGCGCCGAGCCGCTGACGGCCGCGATCCGCATCGAGGACGTGTCGTGCTTGCGGCGCGCGGCGTCCGGGACGTCCAGCATGCGCTGGAGCATGACGGGGACGGCGACGAGCGCGGTCGCCCGGGTGGCCTCGATCGTCCGGAGGGTCTGCTCGGGGTCGAAGCGGGACCGCAGCACGATCGTGGCGCGCAGCGGGATCGCCGCCTGGAGCATCGCGTATCCCCAGGTGTGGAACAGCGGCGCCTCGATGAGCATCCGCTCGCGCACCCGGTACGGAATGCGAGACAGGACCGACACCATCGGCGACAGACCGGGCCGCGAGTGCCGGTTGGCGCCCTTCGGCCGGCCGGTCGTACCGGAGCTGAGGACGATCGTCCGGCCCGCCCTCGACGGCGGCTCGACCTGCCCGGCGGGCGCCGTGACGATGAGGTTCTCCAGCTCCGAGCCCGGCCCGCCCGCCTCGATGACGCGGACCGTCTTCGGCACCGCCGCGATGAAGCCGGCGAACTCGGAGTCGGCGATGACGACCTCGGCCTCCTGCTCCTGAACGGCGGCCACGAGCTGCTCGGTGCTCATCCCGGTGTTCAGCAGGAGAAGGTCGGAGCCGCGTTTGCTGCACGCGACGAGCGTCTCGACCATGCCCCGGTGGTTGCGGCAGAGGACGGCGACCCGGGGGGCGGTACCGGCCCGCCCGAGGGCGGCGGCCAGCCGGTCGGTGCGGGCGTCGACCTCGCCGTAGGTCAGCTCCCCCGCGTCGTCGATGATCGCGACGGCGTCGGGGTCGCGGGCCGCAGTGGACACGACCGTCCCGCCGAGCAGGGTGCCCCAGCGGCGCAGCGCACCGAGCTGGCGGGCGACCTTCAGCGGCGGTCCGGGGCGCCACATCCCGCTCCGGACGAACATGCCGCCCGCCCGCGCGACCAACGCCGTGCGGCGCCCGAACTCCGACGATCGTCCGCTCATCTGCCGCTCCCGGCCGTAGGTGGGTGGTTATGGGTACCGACCGTAGGGATAACGCCGTTCGTCCTCTTCTTCGTCAAGCCAGCTATTCGGGCGTCCCGTTGTCAGCAACATGACAACGGTTCGCCGTTTCGTGATGCGGTCAGGGGCGCGGGATGTTGCGGAGGTTGCTGCGGGCCAGGTCGAGCATCTTGCCGACGCCGCCGGTCAGGACGGTCTTGCCCGCGGACAGGGCGAAGCCCTTCACCTGCTGCGCGGTGATGCGCGGCGGGAGGGACAGGGCGTTCGGGTCGGTGGCGACGTCCAGGAGGTAGGGGCCGGGGGCGGCGAGGGCGCGTTCCATCACGGTGCGGACGTCGGACGGACGTTCCACGCGGGCCGACTCGATCCCCACGGCCTCGGCGATCGCGGCGTAGTCGACGGCCTCGTGGTCGGTCTCGTAGGCGGGGAAGCCGTCCACCATCATTTCGAGGCGCACCATGCCGAGGGACGCGTTGTTGAACACGATGATCTTCACGGGGAGGCGGTGGAGCTTGACCGTGAGGAGTTCGCCGAGCAGCATCGCGAGGCCGCCGTCGCCGGAGACGGAGATGACCTGCCGTCCGGGCGCGCCGTACTGGGCGCCGATCGCGTGCGGGAGCGCGTTCGCCATGGAGCCGTGGGAGAACGAGCCCATGACGCGGCGGCGTCCGTTGGGGGTGATGTAGCGGGCGACCCAGACGTTGCACATGCCGGTGTCCACGGTGAAGATCGCGTCGTCGGCGGCGAGGTCGTCCAGGACGCTCGCGACGTACTCGGGGTGGATCGGGATGTGCTTCTCGATGTCGCGCGTGTAGGCGGAGACGACGGTCTCCAGCGCGCGTGTGTGGCGGTGCAGCATCTCGTCCAGGTACGACTGGTCGCGCTTCTGCTCGACCTTGTCGAGGACGAGGCGGAGCGTCTCCCCCACATCACCATGGACGGCCAAGTCGAGCGGTGTGCGGCGACCCAGTTTCGATGGGTCATTGTCCACCTGGATGGTGTTCTTGCCCGGCAGGAACTGGTCGTAGGGGAAGTCGGTGCCCAGCAGGAGGACGAGATCGGCCTCCTGCGTCGCCTCGTAGCAGGCGCCGTAGCCGAGCAGCCCGCTCATGCCGACGTCGAACGGGTTGTCGTACTGGATCCATTCCTTGCCGCGCAGTGCGTGACCGATCGGCGAGAGCAGCTTGTGCGCGAGCTGCATCACCTCGGCGTGGGCGCCCTGAACACCGGCCCCGCAGAACAGCATCACCTTGCGCGCCCGGTTCAGCGCCCCGGCGAGCTGCGCCACCTGGTCGGCCGGCGGGCGGACGATCCCCTTGCGGACGAGGAAGTCGTGCTCGCCGGTGGGGACCGCCGTGTCCTTGCTCGCCGTGTCGCCGGGGAGCGTCAGCACCGAGACGCCGCCGAGCCCCACCGCGTGCTGGATCGCGGTCCGCAGGATGCGCGGCATCTGCTCCGGGTTGATGATCGCCTCGCAGTAGTGGCTGCATTCGGCGAAGAGGCGCTCCGGATGTGTCTCCTGGAAGTACCCGCTGCCGATCTGCTCGCTGGGGATCTGCGACGCCAGCGCCAGCACCGGCGCGCCCGACCGGTGCGCGTCGTACAGGCCCTGGATGAGGTGCGTGTTGCCGGGGCCGCAGCTTCCCGCGCACACCGCGAGCCGCCCCGTGGCCTGCGCTTCCGCCGCCGCGGCGAACGCCCCGGCCTCCTCGTTGCGGACGTGCACCCAGTCGATGCCCCCCGTCCGCCGGACTGCGTCCACGATCGGGTTGAGGCTGTCGCCCACCACCCCGTAGACGCGCCGCACGCCGGCCTGCCGCAGCACTTCGATGAACTGGTCGGCGACGGTCGCCATCGTCCCTCCCGAGCATGGTCCGCTTCCCGCACCCCGGGAGATTCCCGGTGATCTCCCGCTGACACGCGTATTCCGGCCGGGGTTAAATAGTCAATCCATGAACCAGATGGGGGAGGTCCGCGATGACGGCCACGGAGAGTGAGAGCGAGGGGTTGGACTTCTGGTCGTTCGTCGATCTCGCAGGTCGCCGGCTGTCGGAGGAGTTCGGGTTCCCGCATCCGCTCGCGACGCGGCTGCTGCTGACCCTCAACCGCGCGTCGGCGATCGTCACCTACGACCTGGAGTCCACGGTGCACCGGCCGCGCGGGCATTCGTGGGCGGGTTTCCGGCTGCTGTTCGTCACCTGGCTCGCGGGGCCGCTGGAGCCGGGACGGGCCGCCACGCTGGCCGGGATGAGCCGGGCCGCGGTGTCCAACCTGGCGAAGACGCTGATCGCGGACGGGATGATGGTCCGCGCTCCCGGGGAGCGGGACGGCCGGTCGGTGATCCTGTCGCTGACCGAGCGGGGCCGGGAGGCGATGCTGGAGATCTTCGGCGCGCAGAACGAGCGGGAGCGGCAGTGGGCCGGAGTGCTCACCGAGACCGAGCGGCAGATGCTGATCATGCTGCTGGACAAGCTCATCGCCGGCCGGGACAGGTTCGACGTGCGCGAACGGAGCTGACGCGGGGTTAGGCCCTTCCCTGAACGGAAGAAGAGTCGTAGTGTCGGCACAAAGTAGTTAATGCGTTAATCATCGGAGGCGAAGGAGCATGGCCCATTACCGCCGGGTCGGCCACGTCCCGCCGAAACGCCACACCCAGCACCGCCACGGCGGCGGGGACGGCGGCGAGCGGCTGTACTTCGAGGAACTGATGGGCGAGGAAGGCTTCTCGTCCGATTCGTCCCTGCTGTACCACCGGGAGATCCCGTCGGCGATCGTCGACTCGCAGGCATGGGACGTCCCGGACGCCTCCACGACACCGAACCACCCCCTCAAGCCGCGCCACCTCAAGCTGCACGACCTCTTCCCGAAGGAGACGTGGGCCGACACCGACGTCGTCACCGGGCGGCGCGTCATCCTGGCCAACAACGACGTCCGCCTGTCCTACGTCGTGTCCGCCGCCGACTCGCCGCTGTACCGCAACGCGACCGGCGACGAGATCGTGTACGTCGAGTCCGGTACCGCCACCGTCGAAACGGTCTTCGGAGCGCTGTCGGCCAAGCAGGGCGACTACGTCATCATCCCCACCTCCACCACCCACCGCTGGCTGCCCACCGGCGACCAGCCCCTGCGCGCCTACGCCATCGAGGCCATGGGGCACATCGCGCCGCCCAAGCGCTACCTGTCGCGCTACGGCCAGTTCCTTGAGCACGCCCCGTACTGCGAACGCGACCTGCACGGCCCCGGCGAGCCCCTCCAGGCCGACGGCACCGACGTCGACGTCCTGGTCAAGCACCGCGGCTCGCGCGGCATCACCGGAACCCGCATGACCTACGCCCGGCACCCGTTCGACGTCGCCGGCTGGGACGGCTGCCTGTACCCGTTCACCTTCAGCGTCCACGACTTCGAACCCATCACCGGCCGCGTCCACCAGCCGCCGCCCGCCCACCAGGTGTTCGAGGGCCCGGGCTTCGTCGTGTGCAACTTCGTCCCCCGCAAGGTCGACTACCACCCGCTGTCGATCCCGGTGCCCTACTACCACTCCAACGTCGACTCCGACGAGATCATGTTCTACTGCGGCGGCGACTACGAGGCCCGCAAGGGCTCCGGCATCGGGCAGGGCTCGGTCTCGGTCCACCCCGGCGGCCTCGCGCACGGCCCGCAGCCCGGCGCCTACGAGCGCAGCATCGGCGTCGAGTTCTTCGACGAGCTCGCCGTCATGGTCGACACGTTCCGTCCCCTCGAACTCGGCGAAGGCGGCCTGGCCTGCGATGACGGCGCCTACGCCTGGACCTGGGCGAGGCGGCCATGATCCCCGCGTTCGCCCTCGGCCTCTGCGACGACGCCGCCGTGTTCCCGCCGGGCCTCGCGCCGCTCGCCGACGCCGTCCCCGCCCACCGTCACCACCGGTCGGCCCCGTACGCGGCGCTCGTCGGTCCCCTCATCCTCCCGGCCGCCGCGCTGAGGGAACTGGACCGGCTGCTCACCGACAACGATCCGTTCGACCTGTCGATCACGGCGCCGGGTGGGCCGTGCGAGGCGGCCAAGGCCCTCGTGACGGCCGCCGACCTGCCCGTCGACCTGCGCGGGCTTGAGGTCGCCGTCCCCACCGGAATGGGGCCGGACGAGTTCTTCCGCGTGCTCGGCCGCGTCGACGTCCCCCTCTACGTCGAGGTGCCGAGGGACGACCGCCGCGCCGCGATGATCGCCGCGATCGCCGCCCGCGGGCACCGCGCCAAGTTCCGCACCGGCGGCGTGAAGGCCAACCTGTACCCGAGCCCCGACGAACTCGCCGCCGCGATCCTGGCGGTGGTGGACGCCGGCGTCCCGTTCAAGGCGACCGCGGGGCTCCACCACCCCGTCCGCAACACCGACCCGGAGACCGGCTTCCACCAGCACGGCTTCCTCAACCTGCTGCTCGCGACCGACGCCGCCCTCGACGGCCGCCCGGTGAGCGACCTCGCCGCCATCCTCGCCGACCGCGACGCCCGGTCCGTCGCGTCCCGCGTCGCTCGGCTCGGCGAACGCAGGACGGCCGCCGCCCGCGCCTGCTTCCTGTCCTTCGGGACGTGCAGCATCACCGACCCCCTCACCGAACTCGCGGACCTCGGGCTGCTCGCGTCCGCGCTCCAGGAGACCTCCCGATGACCCGGATCGCGATCCCCGAAGACTCCCTCTTCGGGCTCGCCAACCTCCCCTACGGCGTGTTCTCCACGCCTGGGATCACCCCCCGCGTGGGCGTCCGCGTGGCCGACACGGTCGTGGACCTCACCGTCCTGGACGACGTTTTCGCCGCGCCGTCCCTCAACCCCTTCATGGCGCAAGGGCACGCGCGCTGGGTCGAGGTCCGTGAGCGGATACTGAGCCTGGTCTCCGGGGACGTGCCGGACACGGCCGTCCACCCCATCGGCGCGGTCACCATGCACATGCCGTTCGAGGTGGCCGACTACGTCGACTTCTACGCGTCCGAGCACCACGCGTCCAACCTCGGCCGCCTCTTCCGGCCCGACTCCGAACCGCTCATGCCGAACTGGAAACACCTCCCCGTCGGGTACCACGGCCGCGCGGGGACGGTAGTGCCGTCCGGGACCGACATCGACCGGCCGACCGGCCAGCGCAAGGGCGAGGACGCCCCGACCTTCGGCGAGAGCCGCCGCCTGGACATCGAGGCAGAGGTCGGCTTCGTCGTCGGCACCGGTTCCGCGCTCGGCACCCCCGTCAGCACGGACGACTTCGGTGAGCGGGTCTTCGGCGTCGTCCTGGTCAACGACTGGTCGGCGCGCGACATCCAGGCATGGGAGTACGTGCCGCTCGGCCCGTTCCTGGGCAAGAGCTTCGCGACGTCCGTCTCGCCCTGGGTCGTACCCCTCCTCGCCTTGGAAGCCGCCCGCGTCGCCACCCCTCCCCAAGACCCCGAACCCCTCCCGTACCTGCACGAGAAGAACCCGTGGGGCCTGGACCTCTCCCTGGAGGTCACATGGAACGGGCAGGTCGTCTCCCGTCCGCCCTATCGGGAGATGTACTGGTCACCGGCCCAGATGCTCGCCCACATGACGGTGAACGGCGCCTCGTCCCGCACCGGTGACCTGTTCGCGTCCGGGACGGTCTCCGGCCCGGCCAAGGACCAGCGCGGCGCCTTCATCGAACTCACCTGGGGCGGCAAGGAACCCGTGACCGTCAACGGCGAACCCCGCACGTTCCTGGAGGACGGCGACGAGGTGGCCATCACCGCCACCGCCCCGGGCCCGTCCGGGACGCGCATCGGCTTCGGCGAGGTCCAGGGGCGCATCCTCCCCGCCCGCTGACACCCCTCACCCCGGTCCAGAGCGAGATGCAACCGGCCAAAGCGAACGAAACACCGTCCGGATGCGTCCGATCTTGAGAACCCCATCGGCGTGAGAAGGGCCCCATGACAGCTTTGATCGTCCTTCTTCTCGCCTTGGGGGCCGTCATGTTCGTCCTCGGGTGCCTGAACCAGCGGAAGCTCTACTGGAAGCTCGCCGCCTGGCAGTACCGGAACCCGGAGGCCAACGAGCCGTCCGACGCCGCGCTCGGGTTGAACCGGTTCGGTCTGATCACGTCCGGTGTCCTGCTGCTCGCCGGGGCCGGCATGGTCAACGCCGCCGACAACCAGCCGCAGGGCTACTCCACGTCGCAGGTGAGGGCGGTGGCGTCCGCGGCGGCGTCCAAGGTGGACAGCGGCTCGGGATCCGGGATCGGCTCGTCGTCCGGCGCGTCGTCCGACGTCTACGAAGCCGTGAACGACGAAGGCGACGGCAACGTTGAAATCCGCTCCGCCGGCGGCGGCACGTACGAGTTGACGAACCGCTATGGCAAGAACCCCGTCTGCCTCACCGTCACGGTCGAGAACGACCTGAACATCGGCGGCAACAGCGACGGCGACAGCCCTTGGAGCCACTCGATCAGCACGTCCGTCAACGAGGGCCCCTGCTGACCAGGCCGGCTCCGGTCGCAGACGTGCATTGGTCGCGTGCCGCCTCCCCAGGGCGCGCTACCCCAGGCCCGCGAGGAAGGCGGTCATGGCGGCGTTGACCTCATCGGCGGCCTCCATCTGCACGAAATGTCCGGCCCCGTCGATGACGTGGGTCTCCCGAAGCCCCGGCACCAGCTTCCCCATCTGCTTCAGCGCCTCCGAACCCATCATCTGGAGGACGGGGTCGCGCTCCCCCACGAGGAACATCGTCGGGACGGTGACGGGCTCGTCCGGACGCGTCTGCTTCTCCTTCCAGACGTGGTCGTAGGCGCGATACCAGTTGAGGCCACCGGTGAAGCCCGTCCGGCGGAACTCGTCCACGTAGTAGGCGAACTCCTCCCGTGACAACCAGGACCACGGCAGGGGCGGGGCTTCCGGCAACACATCGAGGTAACCGTTGTCTTCGCTTGGATGCCGCCAGATGTCGAGGTACCGGTAGCCGCCACTGAGCGCCCAGAACACGTTCGCCAAGAAGCGCTCAGGGTCGGAGCCCAGTTCCTCATCGGCAGGCCCCTCCTCCTGGAAGTAGTGGACGTGGACGAAATGCTCCTCGGCCATCCGCGCATAGATCTCAGTGGGCGGACGCCCCGAAACCGGCATGCGCGGGACGCTGAGCTGTATCAACGCTTTGACTCGTCCCGGAGCCCACTGGGGAAGGTCCCAGACGAGAGCGGCGCCGAAGTCGTGTCCGGCGAAGACGGCCTCGTCGATGCCCAGCCCGTCCAGGAGCCCGACCATGTCGGCCACCGTATGCCGCCGGTCATAGCTCGCCGGTGAGGCGGGACGACCACTCCGCCCGTACCCGCGCATATCAACCGCGATAGCCCGATAACCGGCCGCCGCCAGGACCGGAAGCTGATGACGCCAGCTGTACCAGAGCCCCGGAAAGCCATGGCACATCACCACCGGGAGCCCCTGCCCCTGCTCGACCACGTGAAGGGCGATGTCACCGACGTCCACCATGCGGTCACTGCCTTCGCTGGGGCGCATGCCGACCTCCTCCGCCGGAGCCAGTTGCAACGATCATCAGCGTCCGGCCCCGCGCGGTGGCCGCCCTTCCCGTTCACCGGGACACCGCTGGACGGGACGTCCCCCATGGCCGAAGGTCGAGCCACCATGCCGCAGCCACCGAGCCCCGACCTCGCCGCGCGCATCGCCCGGCTGGAGGCCATCGAGGAGATCAAGGCCCTCAAGCACCGCTACCTGCGGGCCTGCGACACCAAGGACCCGAAGGAGTTCCGGGCCTGCTTCATCACCTCGGGCGCCTCGATCGACTTCGACCGCCTCGGCGCCTTCGACGACGCGGACGGCATCGTCAAGGTCTTCGAACGGATCGCCCTGCGGCAGGTCGACGGCGAGAACGTGATCCTCGACATGCACCACGGAATGCACCCGGACATCACCGTCCACGGCGAAGGCCGCGCCTCGGGCCGCTGGACGCTGAAGTTCCGCCAGGTGAACCTGCTCGACAACACCGAGACGGTCAGCACCGGCGAGTACGACGACGAGTACGTGGTCGAAGACGGCCGCTGGAAAATGTCGAAATGCCACTTCCGGCGTTTCTGGGCGATCACCCGTCCGATCGGCGACGACTGCCGCATCGAACAGCAGGATCCGCGCGACCCGTAAACCTTCCTTAAAGACCTGGCGATTCGCGGCATGATGCCCGCCGAACGGGCAGTTGGCGACCGTGAACGAACAGCCGGGGAAGATCGTGATCCACAACGTGCGGATCTTCGATGGGATCGGCGACGGCGTCCGGAGCGGCCACGTGGTGACCGAGGACTCCAAGATCCAGAAGGTGGCCGCCGGGGAACCACCGCCCGTCCGGGACGCGACGGTCATCGACGGCGGCGGGCTGACCCTGATCCCCGGCCTCAGCGACGCGCACACGCACCTCGTGCTGGCGGGCGCGACCCAGGCCGAACTGATGCTCAGCGGCACCGGCCTGCCGTTCCTGAAGGGCGCCGCCGAAGCCGAGGCGATGCTGATGCGCGGGTTCACCACCGTCCGCGACATGGCCGGCGACACCGGCGACCTCAAACGGATGATCGACGCGGGCGCACTGCCCGGCCCGCGCATCTACCCCAGCCAGGCGGGCCTGTCGCAGACCGGCGGCCACGGCGACTTCGGCATGGTCTACGACGTCCCGACCGCCCTGGGCGGAACCTCGACGCGCGCCGAGCAACTCGGGCTCATGCGGATCGCCGACGGCCGCGCCCAGGTGCTCGCCGGCGTCCGCGAACAGCTGAAGAAGGGCGCCGCCCAGATCAAGATGATGGCCGGCGGCGGAGTCGCCTCGGCCTACGACCACCTGGACGTCCTGCAGTACACCCAGGACGAACTGCACGCCGGTGTACAGGCCGCCGCCGACTGGGGCAACTACGTGGCGGTCCACGTCTACACCGGAACCGGAATCCGCCGCGCGATCGAAGCGGGCGTCCAGGTGATCGAGCACGGGCAACTGGCCGAAGAAGACGACATCAAGTACATGGCCGACCACGACGCCTGGCTGTGCACCCAGCCCTTCATCGAAAGCGACCACGACTACCCGAGCCCGGCGTCAGCCGAAAAGAACCGGCAGGTGTGCCAGGGGGTGGAACGCACCTTCCGCTGGGCACTCGACCACGGCGTGAACATCGCGTTCGGCACCGACCTGATGCTGAACCCCGCGAAGAGCGGCAGGCAGAGCGACATGGTCACCCGCCTGGCCCGACTGACGGGCAGCCCGATCGAGGGCCTGAAGATCGCCACGTCCGCGAACGCCGAACTGTTCCGCAAGGCCGGGGCACGCGACCCCTACCAGATCCCGACCGCCACCGACCTGGCCAAGTACGGCGCCAAACCCCACGTGGCCCACCTGGGCGTCATCGCCGAAGGCGCCTGGGCCGACCTCCTGCTGGTCAACGGCGACCCCACCCAAGACCTGACCCTCCTAGCGGACCCCGCCACAAACCTGAAGGTCATCATCAAGGACGGCCACATATACAAGAACACACTCCCTTGACCTACCAAGTGGAAGGGAACATGCGGTGCTTCAGGAGCAGATCCACCGGCTCCGCCGCCGCCTTGGCGTCCCCGCAAGGAAAGAGGAACGCTCAACGGCTCGGTCACCCGCACCCCGCACCCGGCCGAGAGCGCCTCCACCAGCGGCACCCCCAGCCAGCCGTCCCGTCGTCATACCCGGCGTCCAGCGCGGAACAGGCGATACGGTATGACCAGATCGGCATGTCCTCAATGACCGTCGAAGCATCCCGAGCCTTCATCGTCAAGACACTGGACTCGCTCTCATGATCATCAAGTGGCGCAAGTCCACAAGGTCGGACGATCACGGCAACTGCGTAGAACTGGCCTCACTCCCCCGCGCCATCGCCATCAGGGACAGCAAGGCCCCCGACACCGCCCACCTCACCCTCACACCCCAGGCCTTCGCCGACCTCCTCACCCGTGTCAAGCAGGACGCCCTCACCCCCTGAGCGAACCGCCCCAGGGGGGTCAGCCACACGGTTGTGGACGTCGTCCACGGGCAAACCCCCAAGCACCAAGGCGGTCATCCGGGTCGCACACTCGGCCGGTCCTCGCCGGTGATCCGTCCTTCCGCGCCCGGGCCGGTCCTGACGGGCGGAGCCGTCCACGTACCCCGTTGCCGGTTCAAGATCGTCAGACCGTAGGAGGTCGCACTCATGGGTCGTCCGCGCATCGTCTGCCACATGCACATGTCGCTCGACGGGAAGATCGTCGGCGACTACCTGCCGACGGACGTCGGAATGGCGTCACAGCGGGAGTTTTACGCACTGGCCTACGGACCCGGGCGGCACTACCGCGATCACAAGGGATGGCTCAGCGGGCGTATCTCCAGCGAAGACAACTTCACCCACTACCGCAAGCCGGAATTGGACGAAGCAGCTGCGCCCGTCCCCGAGGGGGACTACATCGCCGTCCCCGACGCGCCCATGAACTACTTTTCGGTCGACCCGTCCGGCCAGCTGGGCTGGGAGCGCAACTCGATCGACTACTTCGACACGAACGCCCACATCGTCGAGATCCTCTCGGGCCGGGCGAGCAACGCGTACAAGGACCTCCTTCGCCGCCTGGGAATTTCCTACCTCATCGCCGGCGAAGACTCACTCGACCTCGAAGAGGCGGTCGAGAAGATCGGTGCGACCTTCGGGACCGAGGAGCTGATACTCGGTGGGGGAGGCGGCCTGAACTGGTCGTTCATCCGCGCCGGCCTCTGCGACGAGGTGAGCATCGTGCTCACCCCGGCCGCCGACGGAACCAAGGGCGCACAAACCCTGTTCGAGGCCGACGGGCGCTACACCACCGCGGTGCCGACCGCGTTCGGCCTGGAGGACGTACGAAAGCTCCACGACGGCAGCCTGTGGCTGCGCTACACCGTCAAGGGACCGATCAACTGAAGCTGCCGTGCGCCTACCGCTCCCGGACGGCGTAGGTCAGGTGCGTCACCCTCGGGGAGTGCTCCGTGCGGATGGGTTCCAGGGCCACGCGGCCCGCGTCCACGCCCT
>NZ_JBEZGN010000041.1:0-95985 GCF_040650055.1 Spirillospora sp. NPDC048819
CCTCGTCCCGCGACTCGCGGATCACCCACAGGCCGACGGCGAGCGCGACGAGGCCGAGCGGGGCGTTGCCCAGACGGGAGGCCGCCGCGTCCGCACGCCCCGCCACACCCCCCGCGAACACCCGGCCCCATGGCTCCACCCCCCACACCCCGATAGGCTCGACGATATGAGTGTTCGGCGGGTGATGGGCATCGAGACCGAGTACGGCATCTCCGTACCCGGGCAGCCAGGGGCCAACGCGATGGTGACCTCCTCCCAGGTCGTCAACGCCTACCTCGCGGCCTCTGCGGCACGAGCCCGCAGAGCGCGCTGGGACTTCGAAGAGGAGAACCCACTCCGCGACGCCCGGGGATTCGACCTCGCCCGCGAAGTCGCCGACCCCACCCAGCTCACCGACGAAGACCTCGGCCTCGCCAACGTCATCCTCACCAACGGCGCACGCCTCTACGTCGACCACGCCCACCCCGAGTACTCCGCACCCGAATGCACCAACCCCCGCGACGCCGTCATCTGGGACAAGGCCGGAGAACGGGTCATGGCCGACGCCGCACAGCGCGCCGCCATGGTCCCCGGCACCCACCCCATCCAGCTCTACAAGAACAACACCGACAACAAGGGCGCCTCCTACGGCTGCCATGAGAACTACCTCATGCGCCGCGAAACACCCTTCGCCGACATCGTCCGCCACCTCACCCCCTTCTTCGTCTCCCGCCAGGTCGTCTGCGGCGCCGGCCGCGTCGGCATCGGCGTCGACGGCCGAGGCGACGGCTTCCAGATCAGCCAGCGCGCCGACTTCTTCGAAGTCGAAGTAGGCCTCGAGACCACCCTCAAGCGCCCCATCATCAACACCCGCGACGAGCCCCACGCCGACCCCGAGAAATACCGCCGCCTCCACGTCATCATCGGCGACGCCAACATGGCCGAGCTGTCCACCTACCTCAAGCTCGGCACCACCTCCCTCGTCCTCGCCATGATCGAAGACGGCTTCCTCACCGTCGACCTGTCCGTCGACATGCCCGTCGCCGCACTCCGCGCCGTCTCCCACGACCCGTCCTGCAAGCACCTGCTCACCCTCCGCGACGGCCGCAAGATGACCGCCGTCCAGCTCCAGATGGAGTACCTCGAGCAGTCCCGCAAGTACGTCGAGGACCGCTTCGGCTCCGACGTCGACGAAATGACCACCGACGTCCTCGACCGCTGGGAATCGGTCCTCCACCGCCTCGGCGACGACCCCATGCAGCTCTCCCGCGAACTCGACTGGGTCGCCAAACTCGCCCTCCTGGAGGGCTACCGCACCCGCGACAACCTCGACTGGTCCCACTCCCGCCTGCAGCTCATAGACCTGCAGTACGCTGACATCCGCCCCGACAAGGGCCTCTACAACCGGCTCGTGGACCGCGGCCGCATCGAGCGCCTCGTCACCGAATCCGTCGTGGACGCCGCCATCGACGATCCGCCGGAGGACACCCGCGCCTACTTCCGCGGCCGCTGCCTGCGCCAGTACGCCGACTCCGTCGCGGCGGCCTCCTGGGACTCGGTCATCTTCGACGTGCCGGGCCGCGAGTCGCTCCAGCGCGTCCCCACCCTGGAGCCCCTGCGCGGCACCAAGCAGCACGTAGGGCCGCTCCTGGACCGCTGCCGGACGGCGGCCGACCTCGTGGCCACCCTGACCGGCCAGAGCTGACACACGCCCGTCTGAGCCCGGACGACGCACGAGCGCCGTCCGGGCTCATTCGCGCGCCCATTGGATAGTGTGACTATCGACGCCCTTATCGCCCGGCTGACCTGCACCAACAGGCGACATCTCGGTTTCGTGACCGGTATGCCTGTTTCAGTGGCGGGTCAACGGGCGATAACCCGAGCAAGTCCCCCGGCCCCCGGGGTGGAGACGGCGAAACGGGTTTCCAAGATCCGCTAGCCGTTGAAGATCGGAGATAGGGTCGGAAGGACCGGCAGAGCGGAGGTACGAGATGGCCACGAAGGACACCGGCGGTCAGAAGCAGACCCCCCGGCGCACGGAAGAGGTCGAGGAGACCGAGGCCACGACCACCGAGGACGTGCAGGAGCGCCAGGAAAAGCTCACCGACGACGTCGATTCGATTCTCGACGAAATCGACGAAGTATTGGAAGAAAACGCGGAAGATTTCGTCCGCGGATTTGTCCAAAAAGGTGGGGAATAATCACCTTAAACCGGACATGTCGGAATCGCCAACAAGAGGAATGCTCCGACTCTGAATAGAAATCCGAAGAGGTCCCAAAGACATGGGCGAGACCGGTATGGTCTCGCCCATGTCTTCGAAAAAATGTCCGGACTGTGGCGAAAGCAAGCCGACCACAGACTTCTGGAAGCTCAAGGCGTCCAAGGATGGACTGGCGTACTACTGCAAGGCTTGCTTCGGTCTGCGCAATAGCCGCTCATATCGACAGAAGCAGGCAAGGTTGGGCAAGCAGGTCAAGGCCTATCAGAGGCGGCGTCAAGTTCCTGAGGGAATGAAGTACTGCCCAAGGTGCGAGAAGGTAAAGCCTGTCGACGAGTTCGGCCGTAACCGTTCCGAGGAATCCGGGATCACCGGTTACTGCCGGCCGTGCCACAACCTGATCAAGAACGAGAGCAGGGAGCGCAACCACGGGAGCGTTCGAAACTACCTCCTGAAGCTGCGCTACGGCGTCACCGAGGACCAGGTCCGGCAGATGATCGCCGAGCAGGGCGGCATCTGCGTCATCTGCCTCCGCGCCGAGCCGAAGCACGTCGACCACGACCATATGACCGGGCTCGTCCGCCGCGTCCTGTGCTTCAAGTGCAACGGCGGTCTCGGCCAGTTCGAGGACGACCCGGAGCGACTGCGGCTCGCGGCGGAGTACCTGGAGCTGGAGGGTTCGCAAGCGCGGTGGCTGGAGCGCGAAATCGGTGCCCGGGTCTTGGGCGGGCCGGAGCGGGTGCGTTCGGACCCGGGCTGGCGGACGAGGTCGGACTCGCTGGGATCGGCGCGGCACTACCACCTTCGGCAGAAGTACGGGATCAACGATGAGGACGCCGACTGGCTGCTGAAAATGCAGGTCGGCCTCTGCGCCGTCTGCTCCGACTTTCCGGCGAAGCACGTCGACCATGACCATGCGACAGGTGCGGTGCGCGGTATCGCATGCACGGGCTGCAACAGCGGCATGGGGCAGCTTCGCGACGATCCGGTCGCGCTCCGTCGTGCGGCGGACTACCTGACGGGCGGCCTGGTCAAGACCGTCCCGACCCCTGATGGCGGTGCGCGCCTTTCGTTCACCGTCCCGGACATGGACCCTGCGAAGGTGCCGCCGGGCGGCTGGACGGCGCATTGGGAGGCGGACGGGCGGCATCGCAAGGCGAATCCGGAGCTCGGCATCCTTCGGGTGGGGCCGGTCTGGGTGGAGTGACGTCGGTGATCGCGGCCGGGGTTCGCCGTGGGCGGACTCGGCGGGGGATCATGCGGCATGCGCGTGGGCGACCTTGAACAGTAGGGTCGTAGTCGTCCGCGCCGGTGGGGTTGTGAGGAGCCGGCGCCATGGTCGAAGGGAAGGGAGTCGCGTGGCGTCCCACGAATCGCACACCGGGCGTCTGCCGGGGTTGTTCGCGAGCCCGGACATGTCGTCGTTCACGGAGTTCCTGGGGTCGTACTCGCCGGAGTCGCTGCCGGGCAGGCGGACGCCGCCGGCGTCGCGGGTGGGGGATGAGATCCCGCACGGGACGACGATCGTGGCGGTGAGTTTCCCCGGCGGGGTGGTGATGGCGGGGGACCGGCGGGCGACGGCGGGGAATGTGATCGCGCAGCGGGACATCGAGAAGGTGTTCCGGGCGGATGAGTTCTCGGCGATCGCGATCGCGGGGACGGCGGGGATCGGCATCGAGATGGTGCGGTTGTTCCAGGTGGAGCTGGAGCATTACGAGAAGCGTGAGGGCCGGACGCTGTCGGTGGAGGGCAAGGCGAACCGGCTGGCGACGATGGTGCGGCAGAACCTGGCGATGGCGATGCAGGGGCTGGCGGTGGTGCCGCTGTTCGCGGGCTATGACGAGGAGCGGGACGAGGGGCGGATCTTCTCCTATGACCCGGCGGGCGGCCGGTATGAGGAGCGGGACTTCTACTCGGTCGGCTCGGGGTCGGTGTTCGCGCGGGGTGCGTTGAAGAAGCTGTACCGGCCGGAGTTGTCGGCGGAGGACGCGGGGCTGGTGTGCGTGCAGGCGCTGTACGACGCGGCCGATGACGATTCGGCGACGGGTGGGCCCGATCTGACGCGCCGGATCTTTCCGGTGGTGGCGTCGGTGACGTCGGAGGGGTATCGCCGGCTGGGCGAGGACGAGGTGGGCGCGTTGGCGCAGGCCGTCGTCGATGGACGTTACGACTCGCCGGGCGGGCCTACCGCCCCGCTGCGATAGAAGGGATCCTGACCGGTGTCCATGCCGTTCTACGTTTCGCCCGAACAGCAGATGAAGGACAAGGCGGACTATGCGCGTAAAGGGATCGCGCGTGGCCGTAGTGTCGTGGTGCTGCAGTATGACGACGGCATCCTGTTCGTGGCGGACAATCCGTCGCGGGCGCTGCACAAGATCAGTGAGATCTATGACCGGATCGCGTTCGCGGCGGTGGGGAAGTACAACGAGTTCGAGAATCTGCGGCTGGGCGGGGTGCGGTACGCGGACATCAACGGGTATCAGTACGACCGCCGGGACGTGACGGCGCGGGGTCTGGCGAACGTGTACGCGCAGTCGCTGGGGACGATCTTCACGGAGACGAACAAGCCGTACGAGGTGGAGCTGGTCGTCGCGGAGGTGGGCGATGACGCGGAGACGGATCAGATCTACCGGCTGACGTTCGACGGTTCGGTGGCGGACGAGCACGGTTATGTGGCGATGGGCGGGCAGGCGGACGCGGTGGCGGAGTCGTTGAAGGACGGCTACCGGGAGGGTTCGTCGCTGGCGGGCGCGTTGCGGACGGCGGTGCGGGCGCTGGAGGCGCAGGATTCGGACCGGCATCTGGAGGCGACGTCGCTGGAGGTCGCGGTGCTGGATCGCAATCGTGAGCACCGGCTGTTCAAGCGGCTGGCGGCGGCGCGGATCGGTGATCTGCTGTCGGCGGCGGACGAGGGCGCGTCCGGGGGGTCTTCGGGCGGGGAGGACGCCGGGGCCGACGCCGGGTCGGGTGCGGACACCGGTTCGGGGCCGGCGTCGAAGCCGTCGAAGCCTGCGAAGCCGGCGGAGGACGCCGGGGGGGACGAGGACTGATCGGCAGGTCGGGGCGTCGCCTGTTGGCGGGGTCCCGGCCGGGTACGGGCCCGTCGTGGCGGGGTGGCGGTGGCCGCCCTTGCCGTGGCGGGCCTGTCGCGTGTGCGGCGGGCGTGGGTCCGGGGGAAACGGTGGGCTGGAGAGACTGCCAAGTCGGGGCTCGGCCGCATAGGGTCATGGTGTGGACAGGCGCATCTTCGGGCTTGAGAACGAGTACGGCGTCACCTGTACCTTCCGGGGGCAGCGGCGGTTGTCACCGGACGAGGTGGCGCGCTATCTGTTCCGGAGGGTGGTGTCGTGGGGTCGTAGCAGCAACGTGTTCCTGCGTAATGGGGCGCGGCTCTACCTGGACGTGGGGAGTCACCCGGAGTACGCGACGCCGGAGTGCGACAGCGTCGTGGATCTGGTGACGCATGACAAGGCGGGTGAGCGGATCCTGGAGGGTCTGCTGGTGGACGCCGAGCGGCGGCTCCGCGAGGAGGGCATCGCCGGCGACATTTATCTGTTCAAGAACAACACGGATTCGGCGGGGAACTCGTACGGCTGCCATGAGAATTATCTGGTGGGGCGGCATGGGGAGTTCGGCCGGCTGGCGGATGTGCTGATTCCGTATCTGGTGACGCGGCAGATCATCTGCGGTGCGGGGAAGGTGCTGCAGACGCCGCGTGGGGCGGTGTATTGCGTGTCGCAGCGGGCGGAGCACATTTGGGAGGGTGTGTCGTCGGCGACGACGCGTTCGCGTCCGATCATCAATACGCGGGATGAGCCGCATGCGGATGCGGAGCGGTTCCGGCGGCTGCATGTGATCGTCGGGGACTCGAACATGAGTGAGACGACGATGCTGCTGAAGGTGGGCGCGACGGATCTGGTGTTGCGGATGATCGAGGCGGGCGTGGTGATGCGCGATCTGACGCTGGAGAATCCGATCCGGGCGATCCGTGAGGTCAGTCATGACATGACGGGGCGGCGGAAGGTGCGGCTGGCGAACGGCCGGGAGGCGAGTTCGCTGGAGATTCAGAAGGAGTATTACGGGAAGGCGCGCGATTTCGTGGACGCGCGCGGCGGGGACGCGACGGCGAAGCGGGTGCTGGAGCTGTGGGAGCGGACGCTGCGGGCGGTGGAGACGGGCGAGCTGGATCTGGTGGCGCGGGAGATCGACTGGGTGGCGAAGTACCAGCTGATCGAGCGGTATCGGCGGAAGTACGATCTGCCGTTGTCGTCGCCGCGTGTGGCGCAGCTGGATCTGACGTATCACGACGTGCATCGTGAGCGGGGGCTGTACTACCTGCTGGAGAAGCGGGGTGCGGTGGACCGGGTGACGCGGGATCTGGACATCTTCGAGGCGAAGTCGGTTCCGCCGCAGACGACGCGGGCGCGGCTGCGGGGTGAGTTCATCCGGAAGGCGCAGGAGAAGCGGCGTGATTTCACGGTGGACTGGGTGCATCTGAAGTTGAATGATCAGGCGCAGCGGACGGTGTTGTGCAAGGACCCGTTCCGGTCGGTGGACGAGCGGGTGGACAAGCTGATCGCCGGTATGTAGGGGCGGGTGCGACACGCGTGCGCCGGGGGCTACCGGCCGGTCACCTGGGCGGTAGGGTGAGCGCGCAGTAGCGCTCACCACCCCTCGAAGGACCCCCGTATGCGTCGTCGTGTCCGGTTGTTGCCCGTGGTCGCCGTGTTCGCAGCGCCGTTGGTGTTGTCCGCGTGTTCCGGTGGCGGTTTGGACGTCACGGTGCGCGGGGATTTCGGGAAGTTGCCGGAGGTGGAGTTCCCGGAGGGTGAGCCGGGCGACTCTCTGGCGGTGGAGACCGTCAAGGAGGGGGAGGGCGCGGCGGCCCGCAAGGGTGATCTGGTGGTGGCCGACTATGTGGGTTACCGGTGGAGCAAGTCCGAGCGGAAGCTGCTGGCGAGCAGTTATTCGAAGGGGCAGCCGGGTGCGTTTCCGACGGGTCAGCTGGTGCCGGGGCTGACGAAGGCGTTGGAGGGGGCGCGTCCGGGGTCGCGTGTGGTGGCGCGGATTCCGCCGGAGGACGGTTTCGGGGAGAAGGGCGACCCGAAGCATCAGGTGGGCGGGGACGACACGCTGGTGTACGTGCTGGACGTGCGTGCGGTGTATGCGCGGACGGCGGGGCCGCGTGGGGACAGGCAGGCGCCGCTGGATGATCCGGGGCTGCCGAAGGTGGCGGACGCGTCGGCGGGGCAGGTGCCTCGGGTGACGGTGCCGCGGGCGGCGGCGCCGAAGAGGCTGCAGGTGCGGACGCTGGTGCGGGGCGGCGGCCCGGCGGTGAAGAAGGGTCAGCTGCTGGCGTTGCAGTACGCGGGGTATTTCTGGCGTGACGGGAAGGCGTTCAACTCGTCGTGGTCGGAGGGGCATCCGGCGGCGGTGACGATCGGGACGGGCCAGGTGATGAAGGGCTGGGACCAGGGTCTGGTCGGGCAGCGGGTGGGGAGCCGCGTGCTGCTGGTGGTGCCTCCGTCGCTGGGGTACGGGGAGAAGGGCCTGGCGCAGTTCGGGATCAAGGGGAGCGACACGCTGGTGTTCGTGGTGGATCTGCTGGGCGCGCACTGACGGTGACGTCCGCGCTCTCCTGAGCGGACTCCTCCCCTGAGCGGCGCCCCCGCTGAGCTGAGTCCTCTCCTGGGCGGAGTCCGCTTCTAAGCGGAGTCCTCGTTGTTCTTAGAATGGCGGGGTGGAGGACATCGACGCGATCGCGTTGCTGCAGGATCCGGTGCGGCGGCGGCTGTACGAGTTCGTGGCGGGCCGGGGCCGCGAGGTGGGGCGGAACGAGGCGGCGGAGGCGGCGGGGGTCGCGCGGACGCTGGCGGCGTTTCACCTGGACAAGCTGGTGGACGCGGGGCTGCTGGAGGCGGGGAGCAGGCGGCTGACGGGGCGTTCGGGGCCGGGTGCGGGGCGTCCGGCGAAGGTGTACCGGCGGTCGGCGGGGGAGCGGGCCGTGTCGGTGCCGGCGCGTGACTACCGGACGGCTGCGGGGCTGCTGGCGGAGGCGGCGGAGGCGGCGGGGCTGGACGCGGAGGTGCGGGACGCGGCGCGGCGGCGCGGCCGGGCGCTGCGGGGGCCGGGCGGGCCCTGCGGAGATCTGGGGGAGTTGGCGGAGGTGTTGTCCGCCCGCGGTTATGACCCCGTTCCGGATGAGGGCGGTGAGGTCCTGCGGATGCGCAATTGCCCGTTCGATGTGGTGGCCGAGGCGTTTCCGCCGCTGGTGTGCGGGATGAATCTGGCGCTCCTGGAGGGGCTCGTGGAGGGGTCTTCGCAGGTCAGTGTGCGGATGGATCCGCGGCCGGGCTGGTGTTGCACGGTGGCCGAAATCTCTAAAAACAATGAGCGTTGACATAGAAGCGGGGGGCGTGGTGGGGTGAAGCCCATGACCGAACACGGACGTGCCCGCGCGCACCATCTCGCCCAGTTCAACGTCGCCGCGCTCAACTTCCCGCTGGACGATCCGCGGATGGCGGACTTCGTCGCGATGCTCGAACCCGTCAACGCGCTCGCCGATGCGGCCCCCGGGTTCGTGTGGCGGCTGACGGAGGAGGGCGAGCCCGACGCCACCGGGATGCGTCCCGCCGGCGAGGACGTGATCATCAATTTCTCGGTGTGGGAGTCGTCCGAGGCGCTGTGGGACTTCGTCTACCGCAGCGCGCACCTGGAGACGATGCGGCGCCGCCGGGAGTGGTTCCGGCGGCATGTGGACGCGCACGCCGTCCTGTGGTGGGTCCCGGCCGGGTACATCCCGACCGTCGAGGAGGGCCTGGAGCGCCTGGCGCTGCTCCGCGAGGAGGGCCCGTCCCCGAGCGCCTTCACGTTCGCCTCGGCCTACACGGCCGGGGAGGCCGCGGGCGCGGGGGAGCCCGCGGCCGTCTGAGGCGTCAGCCGAGGAGGGCTGCGGTGTGGCGGCCCGCGGCGGCGGCGGTGAGGAAGTAGGGGAGGTCCTCGTCGAGGCGGCGGCCCATGGTGGACAGCCGCACGCCCCAGTCCTTCTCGGCGGCGCCGAGGATCTCGCGGAGGCCGTCGACGGGGACGGGGACGAGGCGGTGGCGGTCGCCGAGGGGCGCGGCGGCGGCGGCGACGCGGGCGCCGAAGGGGCCGCCGAGTTCGGGGACGGGGATGTCGGCGGCGGCGAGGGCGACGCGGCCGTAGGCGGTGAGCGAGTGGTGGGAGACGCCGATGTGGCGTTCGCGCCGGTCGCCTTCGCTGACGCGCAGGGATCCGACGGGCCGGCCGCCGAGGACGGACGCGGCGTTGACGGCCTCCCCGGCCGTGACGCCCGAGAAGCCCCACCGGGTGCCCGTCCCGAGGTTCCCGGGGCCCTGGGCGAGGACGGCGGCGTCGGCGCCCAGGATGAGGCGGGCGGCGAGGAGGCCGGTGTGGACGGTGACGGCTTCGAGGTCGCCGCCGAAGGCCTGCCCGGCGGTGACGGTGGCGGCGAGGACGCCGGCGTCCTTGAGGCGGGCGATGGACATGGAGAACCAGGCGGGCAGCGCCCCTCCGTCCGGCATGACGTACACGACGCGGGCGGAGGGCCGCTCGGCCAGGAGCGCGGCGAGGATCGGCGGGAGTGCGGAGTGCAGGTCGGCGACGACGACGGGCATGCCGTCGAGTGAGTCGGCGTCGCGGAGGACGTCGTGGTGGGGGGAGTCCTGCTCGTCGGCGCCGAGGACGGTGGCCTGGAGGGGCGTGTAGCGGGCCTTGACGAGGTGGCCGGGGCCGGCCGGGTCGGGCGGGAGCCGGTCGGGGACGGCGACGACCATGGCGTAGCCGCCGGTGCCGAGGCCCATCGCCAAGGCCGTAGTGTTGAGCAGGACGGTGTCGCCGGGTTCGGGACGTCCCACGAGGGCGGGGTAGGCCAGGGCGCGGTGCGTGCCGTCGCCCCCGATCGAGACGTTCAGCTCGACCGCCCCGGGCCATTCGCGGCGGATGTCCTCAACTGTGCCTTTGCGCCATCGGATCACACCGGGAAACGGTAGCGTCCTGAACGGCGGGACGCGGCCGTGGCCGGACGGACCCGCCGAGCGCGGTTCAGGGGCCGATGAAGCGGAGAGGTGGTGACGAAGTGTCGCGGCGCAAGACCGAGCGCCTGCTCAATCTGGTGGTCTGCCTGCTCGCCACCCGGCGCTATCTGACGGCCGAGCAGATCCGCCGTGCGGTGCCCGGCTATCCGGACTCCGACGAGGCGTTCAAGCGGATGTTCGAGCGGGACAAGGAGGAGCTGCGCGAGCTGGGCGTCCCGCTGGAGGTGGGCAGCGACCAGCAGGGCGGCGGCGGCGAGGAGATCGGGTACCGGATCCCGCCGCAGGCCTACGAGCTTCCCGAGATCCATCTGACGCCGGACGAGGCGGCGGTGCTGGGGCTGGCGGCGCGGGTGTGGCAGCGGGCCAGCATGGCGGAGGCGGCCTCCGGGGCGCTTTTGAAGCTGCGGGCGGCGGGGGTGGAGACCGACGCGCCGGCGGCGGTGGGCATCGAGCCGCGCGTCGACACCCAGGATCCGGCGTTCCCGGCGCTGTGGGAGGCGGTGCGGGACGGGCGGCCGGTCGCGTTCGACTACCAGGGGATCGGGCGGACGTCGGTGGCGCGGCGGCATCTGGAGCCGTGGGGCGTGGTGAGCCGGCGGGGCCGCTGGTACGCGGTGGGCTTCGACCGGGACCGCGACGAGCAGCGGGTGTTCCGGCTGAGCCGGATCGTCGGGGACGTGGCGGCGGACGGGCCGGCCGGGTCGGTGACCGTCCCGGACGGGGTGGACGTGCGGCGCATCGCGTTCGACTGGGGCGAGCCGGTGAGCGAGCCGCGCCCGGCGTCGGTGCTGCTGCGGGCGGGTGCGGCGCAGGGGCCGCGGCGGTGGGCCAGGGACGTGCGGCCCGCGCAGGACGGGCCCGGTGACGGGGAGTGGGACGAGGCGACGCTGACGTTCCGTGACGCGGACCGGTTCGCGCCGTATCTGGCGCGGTTCGCGGGCGACGTGGTGGTGCTGGATCCGCCCGACCTGCGGGAGGCGGTGATCCAGCATCTGAAGTCGGTGCTGGCGGCGCAGCAGGGGGCGGCCGAGATGGACGGGACGGTGAACGGGCGGTGACCGCGAAGGCGACCGGCAGGGGCGTCGCGAAGGGCCCGGCGACGACGTCGACGGACCGGCTGGGGCGGCTGCTGGCTCTGGTCCCGTACGTGGTGAACCGCGATTCGGTGGCGCTGGGGGAGGCGGCCGCCGCGTTCGGGGTGACGGAGAAGCAGCTGATCGACGACCTGAACCTGCTGTGGTGCGTGGAGCTGCGGGCGCCCGATCCGTACTGCCCGATCGACCTGTCCTACGAGGGCGGGGAGATCACGGTGGCGGAGGCGGAGTCGATCGCGCGGCCGCTGCGGCTGAAGGTGGACGAGGCGTCGGCGCTGCTGGTGGCGCTGCGGATGCTGGCGGGCATCCCGGGCCTGGACGACCGGGACGCGCTCAGCCGGGTGATCGCCAAGCTGGAGAGCGCGGCGGGCGCGGCGGCGGCGGTGTCCAGCCAGGTCGCGGTGGAGGTCGACGCGTACGGCGGGTCCGCCGACCCCGGGCGCAGCGGCCTCGGCACGCTGCGGGACGCGATCGCGCGGGGCCGCCGCGTGCACCTGACGTACTACGTCCCGGCGCGGGACGAGAACACCGAACGCGACGTGGACCCGATGCGGCTGCTGGTCGTGGAGGGCAACACGTATCTGGAGGGGTGGTGCCGGCGGGCGGAGGCGGTGCGGCTGTTCAAGCTGGACCGGATCGCCGACCTGGCGGTGCTGGACGTGCCCGCGAGCGTGCCGGACGACGCCGAGCCGATCGACGTGGACGCGGGCCTGTTCCGCCCGTCGCCGCAGGACGAGGCGGTGACGCTGGAGCTGACGCCGCGGGGCCGGTGGGTCGCCGACTACTACCCGTGCGAGAGCGTCGAGGAGCTGGGGGAGGGGCGGCTGCGGGTGGTGCTGCGCACGCCCGACACCCGGTGGGTGCGGGGCCTGGCGCTGCGGCTCGGCGACCAGGGGCGGGTCGTGGCGCCCGCGCGGCTGGCGTCGGGGATCCGGGAGGACGCGGTGCGGGCACTGGCCCGCTACGGCATGGCGTGAGCCGATCGGCTACCGTGGCGGTGTGGCGTGGGTTGCGGTGTCGGTGTCGCTGGGCTTCCTCGGCCTGGCCGTGCTCGCCTGGTGCGCGTTCAAGGTGTGGCTGGGCGTGCGGCGGTTCGGGCGTGAGCTGGAGAGGACCAGGCGGCGGCTGGAACCGAAACAGTCGGTGCTGCGCGATGAAGTCTCCCGGATGGAGGAATCGCGTACGTCACAATCACCCGAAGACGGCGTACGATCGTCCTGAGCGCCTCCCCTGCTGAAGAGGAATGTCATGGCTGGACTTGGCACCACCGAGATTCTGATCATCCTGGCAGTCGTCCTGCTGCTGTTCGGATCGGCGAAGCTCCCGACGCTCGCGCGGTCGCTGGGCAAGTCGGCGCGGATCCTGAAGGCGGAGACCAAGGGCCTGCACGACGACGATGACGGCGAGACGGACGGCAGGGCCGCCAAGGCCTCCGGGTCCGCGCAGGCCGGGCAGGACGCCCCGCGGGACGACGCGGCCGGTGACGCCCAGCGTCCCCGCGGCGAGCTCGCGGCCGGCGAGCCGATCCAGGGCGTGCCGGTGTCGGACCCCGGCCGGGTCCACAAGGGCGGCTGACCGCGCCCGCCAGCGACCGCCGCCCGCCCCCGAGCCTGAATGCCGACGATGAAGCTGAGCAGGAGCGACACCGCCCCCGACGGTCGCATGCCCCTCTTGGAGCATCTCCGTGAGCTGCGCAACCGGCTGATCAAGGCGATCCTGGGCCTCGTGCTCGGCGCGATCGTCGGGTGGATCCTTTTCGAGCCGATCTGGGACTTCCTCAAGCAGCCGTACACGCGCATCCCGGCCGAGCACTGCCTGGAGGGCAAGTGCGACCTGGTCGTGCACGGGATCTTCGACGGGTTCTTCGTCCGGCTGAAGGTCTCGCTGATGGTCGGGGCGGTGCTGTCGTCGCCGGTGTGGCTGTACCAGATCTGGGCGTTCGTCGCGCCGGGCCTGTACAACAAGGAGCGCCGCTGGACGTACACGTTCCTGGCGGCGGCGGTGCCGCTGTTCGGCCTCGGCGCCGCGCTGGCGTACCTGACGATGGACAAGGGCCTGCAGATCTTCATCGGGCTCGCGCCGGGCGACACGACCGTCCTGGTCGGCGTCCAGGACTATCTCGGCTACGCCCAGGCGATGCTGTTCATCTTCGGGCTGACGTTCGAGCTGCCGCTGTTCGTGGTGATGCTGAACCTCGTCGGGGTCCTCACCCACGAGCGGATCCGCAAGTCGCGGCGGATGCTGATCTTCGGGGTGTTCGTGTTCGCCGCGATCGCCACCCCCAGCCAGGACCCGTTCACGATGCTGGCGCTGGCGCTGCCGACGATCGTGCTGTTCGAGGTCGCCGAACTGATCGCGTTCGTGCACGACCGCCGCAAGGCCCGCGAACCCGACCCGTACGAGGGGCTGGCCGACGACGAGGCGTCCCCGCTGGACCTGGACAAGATCGACGCGGAGCTGGAGAAGGGCGGCCGGACCGGCTGAGCGTGCGCGCCGTCCGGCCGGCCGCGGGGAACTGATTGGGAATCGGGCCGCTCGAAACCGTAGGCTCGAAGGCATGACCTCCCCCGACACGACGTCGGCCGGACAGACTCCGGCCCAGCGGTACGCCGCCTACCGCGAGCGCACCGCGGGCAGCGGCCCGGCCCTGCTGGACTTCCGCACCCTGTACGACTTCGAGCTGGACCCGTTCCAGATCGAGGCGTGCCGGGCGCTGGAGGACGGCAGCGGCGTCCTGGTCGCCGCGCCCACCGGATCGGGAAAGACGGTGGTGGGGGAGTTCGCCGTGCACCTCGCCCTCACCGGCGGCACCAAGTGCTTCTACACCACGCCGATCAAGGCGCTGTCGAACCAGAAGTACGCCGACCTCGTCAAACGCTACGGGCCCGAGAAGGTGGGGCTGCTCACCGGCGACAACAGCGTCAACGGCGAGGCGCCGATCGTCGTGATGACGACCGAGGTCCTGCGCAACATGCTGTACGCGGGGTCGCACACCCTCGCCGGGCTGGCGTTCGTGGTGATGGACGAGGTGCATTACCTCGCCGACCGGTTCCGCGGCGCCGTCTGGGAAGAAGTGATCATCCACGTTCCCGAGTCGGTGCGGATCGCGGCGCTGTCGGCGACGGTCAGCAACGCCGAGGAGTTCGGCGAATGGCTGCAGGAGGTCCGCGGGGACACCTCGGTGATCGTCGACGAGCACCGTCCCGTCCCGCTGTTCCAGCACATGCTGGTCGGCACCCGCCTGTACGACCTGTTCGTCGACACCGGCAAGGGCGGGGACCGGCAGGCCCGGCTGAACCCGCAGCTCACCCGCATGGCGGTGGAGGAGGTCCGGCGCGCCAAGGTCAACCAGGGGCGGCGCACCGGGCGCCGCCGCACGGCCCGGCCGCAGCGGTTCCGGCCCCCGGCGCGGCCCGACGTGATCGAGCGGCTTGAACGCGCCGGGCTGCTCCCGGCGATCACGTTCATCTTCAGCCGCGCCGGCTGCGACGCCGCCGTCCTGCAGTGCCTGCACGCCGGGATCCGGCTCACCTCCAAGGAGGAGGCCGAGGAGATCCGCGCGCACGCCGAGCTGCGCACCGCCGACATCGCCGCGGAGGACCTGCGGATCCTCGGGTACGGCGACTTCCTCGCCGCCCTCGAACGCGGCGTCGCCGCCCACCACGCCGGGATGCTGCCGACGTTCAAGGAGATCGTCGAGGAGCTGTTCACCCGCGGGGTGATCAAGGCGGTGTTCGCGACGGAGACGCTCGCGCTCGGCATCAACATGCCCGCCCGCACCGTCGTGATCGAGAAGCTCGACAAGTGGAACGGCGAGGCGCACGTCGACCTCACCCCCGGCGAGTACACGCAGCTGACGGGCCGCGCCGGGCGCCGCGGCATCGACGTGGAGGGCCACGCCGTCGTGGTGTGGGGGCCGAGCGTGGAGCCGGCGTCGGTGGCGGGCCTCGCCGGCACCCGCACCTACCCGCTGAACTCCAGCTTCCGGCCGTCGTACAACATGGCCGTCAACCTCGTCGGCGCCGTCGGCATCGAACGCGCCCGCACGCTGCTGGAGGAGTCGTTCGCGCAGTTCCAGGCCGACCGCGCCGTCGTCGGCCTGGCCCGGCAGGTGCACAAGAACGAGGAGGCCCTCGCCGGGTACGCCAAGGCCGCCGAGTGCCACCTCGGCGACTTCATGGAGTACGCGGCGATGCGGCGGCGGCTGTCGGACCGCGAGGCCGAGCTGTCGCGGGAGCGGGCCGGCGCCCGCCGCGCCGAGGCCGCGAAGTCGCTGGAGCATCTGCGGCCCGGGGACGTGATCATCGTGCCGTCGGGGCGGCGCTCCGGCCTCGCCGTCGTCCTGGACCCCGGTGTCGGGCGCCGCTCCGACGGGCCCGCGCCGCTCGTGCTGACGGTGAACCGGTCGGTGCAGCGGCTGTCGATCCAGGACTTCCCCCGCGCCGTCGAACCCGTCGAGCGGGTCAAGATCCCCAAATCGTTCAGCCCCCGCAACCCGCAGGACCGCCGCGACCTGGCGTCCACGCTGCGCACCAAGGTCCCCGACGACGTGCGGGCCGGCAAGCGGTCCCGGGCCGACTCCGCCGCCGCCGACGACGCCGAGATCACCCGGCTGCGCGCCGACCTGCGCCGCCACCCGGTGCACGGCTGCGACCAGCGGGAGGAGCACGCCCGGTGGGCCGAGCGGTACCACCGCCTGGACCGCGAGACCGAGCAGCTGCGCCGCCGCGTCGAGGGCCGCTCCCAGGTCATCGCGCGGACGTTCGACCGGGTCTGTGCCGTCCTGCAGCAGCTCGGGTACCTGGAGGGCGACTCGGTCACCGCGGAGGGCCGCCGCCTCGGCCGCATCTACAACGAGCTGGACCTGCTGACCGCCGAGAGCCTCCGCGAGGGCCTGTGGGAGAAGCTCGGCCACGCCGAGCTGGCCGCGTGCGTGTCCGCGCTGGTGTACGAGTCGCGGCAGCCCGACGACGCCGCGCCGCCTCGCACGCCCGCGGGCCCCGCGCAGGACGCCCTCGCGGCCATGGTGCGGCTGTGGGGCGTGCTGGAGGCCGTCGAGCACGACAACCGGGTCTCGTTCCTCCGCGAGCCCGACCTGGGTTTCGCGTGGACGGCGTACCGGTGGGCCAAGGGCGACGACCTCGACGAGGTCCTCCTCGAAAGCGACCTGACCGCGGGCGACTTCGTCCGCGCCGTCAAGCAGCTCCTGGACCTGCTCGGCCAGGTCGCCGACGCCGCCCCGCCGAACAGCCACATCCGCAAGACCGCCCGCCGCGCCATGGACGCCATGCGCCGCGGCGTCGTCGCCTACTCGTCGGTGGGGTGATCGGCGGGCAGCGCCAGGTCGGCGATGACGAGGGAGGCGAAGGCGCCGCGGGCGGCGACCGCCGCCCACAGGACGGGCACGACGGCGGCGAGCGCGACCCACCCGATGCCGTGCACCAGCAGCGAGATCAGCGCGGCGACGGCGGCGATGCCGGCGCCGGTGACGGCCGCGGCGAGGCCGGCGCGCAGCGGGCCGGGGCCGTCGGCGGCGGCGTCGGTCAGCCCGAACTGGTGCAGCACGCCCATGATCAGCCCGAGCGCGCCGAGGGTGACCGCGCCGGTGACGTAGAGGGTGACCGCGAGGCCGGAGGTGAGGAAGACGGCGGCGTGCCCGGCGATCGCCGCCGCGTCGCCGGCGCGGACGAACGCCGGGAAGTCCGCGAACGCGGCGGGGTCGGCCGACAGGAACCTCTTCCACCCGTCGCCGCCGGGGCCGTGGACGACGGCCAGGCACATCACCAGGCACGCGAAGAGGACCTGGCAGGCCGCCCACCGGGACCGTCCCGCCGCCAGCAGGAACCGGGCCGCCAGGAAGCCCGCGGCGGTGAGCGCGATCTCCGCCGCCGCCAGCGGCCACAGGGGGACGTCGTCGCGGTGGTGCAGCGTCGCCCACTGCGGGTGGGCGTGCGCCACCAGCAGGCTCGCCGGGACGAACACGACGACGCTGTAGGTCATCGCGAGCATGAAGTACCGGCCGGTCACGCCGCGGGCGGGACGCGGCTCGGGACCGGCGCCGCCGAGCTGGTGCGCCGCGGCAAGCGCGATGCCCGCCCCGGCCGCGTACGACCAGGGCAGGTCGGCGTAGACGCCCAGCATCGGCGGACCTCCGGGGCGATGGGTCAGGCGTGGACGCGGCTGCGGGAGCGGCGGGCCGACAGCGTCCGGTTGACGCGGTGGCTCGCCAGTTTGACCAGGAGCGGCTGGGGCGGGCGCCGCAGCGGGCCGGGCGTCAGGTGGTGCAGGTCGGTGGCCGTGCGCAGCAGCAGGTCTGAGACGCGGCGGCGGTTGTGGGTCCACGGCAGCCCGTACTGCTCGCGCAGCGTCTCGGGCAGCAGCGCAGCGGTGAGCAGGCGGAACACGGCCATGGCGGGGGCCAGCGGGCGCAGCTTGCGGGGCCACAGGACGGCGGCGGCGACCTCGCGGGCGGTGTCGGTCACCTCCAGCCCGGCGAGCGTCTCGTCCATGTAGGCGCGGAACGCGGCCAGGTCGGCGGGCTGCGACTCCAGCGGGCAGCCGAGGACCTCGGCCACGACGCGGGACTGGCGGTAGTACTCCCCGGCCAGGTCGGGCTCGTCGTCGCCGGGCCGCATGACGTGCTCGTAGACGTGCAGGGCCGAGTCGATGAGGGTCGCGTTCACCCACATCTGCAGGTCGGGGTCGTTGCCGGTGTAGCCGTCGCCGCGGACGGTGGTGTGGATGCCGCGGACCTTCGCGGCGATCCGCGCGACCTCGTCCGGCGTCCCGTAGGTGACGATCAGCAGGAAGTCCAGCGTGCCGAACAGCCGGGCGAGGGGACGGTCGGCGAAGTCGCTGTGCTCGGCGACGCCGCGGGCCACCCGCGGGTGCGCGAGCTGCATCAGCAGGGCGCGGCCGGCGCCGAGGCCGATGAGCGGCTCGGCGGCGATGGCGCGCAGCACGTCGCGGTCGGCGAGCCGGTCGGCGAGGCGTTCCGGTGCGGGCATCTGCGGTGTGGCGGGCACGGGGCCTCCCGGCGGGTCGGATCCTGCGCGGCCATCCTCGCCCAGTTATTGGCAAATGGTCAATAACCGGCGAGGCGGGCAGAGGTGCCCCAAAGTCGGGAAATCGTCACAACCGGTGGTGATCGGTGTCACAATCGGTGCGCCCGATCACCATTGAGGGCCGTGGGACGAGCGAGCACCGTGGCGCCCACGTGATTCACGAGAAAGGTCCCGACCGTGGCCATCCGCGACAAGATGCGCGCCAACGCGGCCCACGTCCTCCAAGAAGGCGAGAACGTCCAGGCGGTGTTCGGCGCCCAGACCACCAGCCAGTACTTCGCCCTGCTGTCCTACTGGATCATCATCTTCAGCAACGCCTACCGGGTCGTCGTCGTCACCGACCGGCGCATCCTCGTGTGCCGGTCCGGGCGGCTGCGCATGACGCCGGTCAACGAGGTCCTGCGCGAGCTGCCGCGCAACACCCGCATCGGGCCGCCGAGCGGCCTGTGGTGGCGCTGCGAGACGCTCGGCGAGCGCCTGTACGTCCACAAGCGCTTCCACAAGGACGTCAACGCCGCCGACGGCGTCGCCGCGGCCTGACCGCACCGCCGGACGGCGCCCTCCCGCCGCGGCGGGAGGGCGCCCGCGCGTCTCCGGAGACGCGGCGTCAGGAGGCGAGGGCGTTCAGCGCGGCGATCTGCTCGCCGCCGAGGGCGGCGCCCGCGGCGGCGACGTTCTCCTCCAGATGCGCCACGCTGGACGTGCCGGGGATCGGCAGCATCACCGGGGAGCGCGCCAGCAGCCACGCCAGGCTCACCTGCGCCGGCGTGACGCCGGCGGCGCGGGCGATCTCCTCCACCGGCCCGCCCGGCCCGGCCAGCCGGCCCGCCGCGATCGGGAACCACGGGATGAACCCGATGCCCTGCGCCTCGCAGTGCTCCAGGACGTCCTCGGACCCGCGGTCGGTCAGGTTGTACCGGTTCTGCACCGTGACGATCTCCGCCGTGCGGCGGGCGTCCTCGATCTCCCGCACGCTCACCTCCGACAGCCCGATCGAGGCGATCTTGCCCTCGTCGCGCAGCGCCGCCAGCTCGCCGATCTGGTCGGCGAGCGGCACCTCCGGGTCGATACGGTGCAGCTGGAACAGCCCGATCCGCTCCACGCCCAGGCGCCGCAGGCTCATCTCCACCTGCTGGCGCAGATAGGCGGGACGGCCCAGCGTGTGCCACCGGTTCGGGCCCGTCCGCACGAAACCCGCCTTGGTCGCGATCAGCAGGCCGTCCGGATAGGGGTGCAGCGCCTCCCGGATGATCTCCTCGCTGTGGAACGGGCCGTAGGAGTCGGCGGTGTCGATGAAGTCCACCCCCAGGTGGACGGCGCGGCGCAGCACCCGCACCGCCTCCGCCCGGTCGCGCGGCGGCCCCCACACGCCCGGGCCGGTCAGGCGCATCGCGCCGTACCCGAGGCGGTGGACGGACCGGCCGGCGACGGTGAACTCACCGGACGCGTGCGCGGGCGCGGACGTGGGAGGCGACATGATCCCGACCCTACCGGGGGCCGCGGGCATGGTTCCCGCGTCCTGACCCGGGCAACCCCGTTCGACAGGACCACCGCACCCCTGCGAAAGTCGGAGGCGGATCCACCCCAGGGAGGAACCGCCCCCGGTGCCCGGGACGCTACCGTGATCCCGATCACGGTTTTCATCAGTGAAACAGCCAGGATGTGTGCATGATCGAGGCGGAGAACCTCACCAAACGCTACGGCGACAAGACCGCCGTGGACGATCTTTCCTTCACCGTCGCCCCCGGACGGGTGACCGGGTTCCTCGGCCCGAACGGCGCCGGGAAGTCGACCACCATGCGGCTGCTGCTCGGCCTCGACCGGCCGGACCGCGGCGACGCCCGCATCCACGGCGTCCACTACCGCGACCTGCCCGCCCCGCTGCGCTCCGTCGGCGCCCTGCTGGAGGCCAAGGCCGTCCACACCGGCCGCAGCGCCCACAACCACCTGCTGGCCCTCGCCCAGACGCAGGGCATCGGCAAGAAGCGCGTCGACGAGGTCGTCGAGCTCGTCGGCCTCACCGGCGTCGCCCGCAAGCGCGCCGGCGGCTTCTCGCTGGGCATGGGGCAGCGGCTCGGCATCGCCGCCGCGCTCCTCGGCGACCCGTCGGTGCTGATCCTGGACGAGCCCGTCAACGGCCTCGACCCCGAGGGCATCGTCTGGATCCGCACCCTCATGCAGCGGCTCGCGTCCGAGGGGCGGACAGTGTTCGTCTCCAGCCACCTCATGAACGAGATGGCCGTCACCGCCGAGCACCTCATCGTCATCGGGCGCGGCAGGCTCATCGCCGACTGCTCCACCGAGGAGTTCGTCGAGCGCAGCACCGAGAAGATGGTGACCGTCCGCAGCCCCGACGCCGGGCGGCTCGCCGGCGTCCTCGCCGCCGAGGGCGCCAAGGTGCGGCCCGACGGCGACTCCCTGCTCACCGTCACCAACATGGAGGCGCCCCGCGTCGGGGAACTCGCCGCCGCCGAGGGAGCCGTCCTGCACGAGCTCACCCCGATCCGCGGCTCACTGGAGGCCGCGTTCATGGAACTGACCCGCGAGAGCGTCGAGTACGGCGCCGCCGGCGGGGCCGCCCCCGGCGCGATCCCGCCCGGCGCCGATCTCGCCGCCGGTCCCGCCGAGAAGGGGGAGACCCGATGACCGCCGCCGCCACCGAGCCCGCCGCGCAGCCCGCCGGCGGCCCCGCCGCGCACCCGCGGCCCGGCTTCGGACGGCTCCTGCTCGCCGAATGGACGAAGATCCGCACGGTCCGCTCCACACTGTGGACGCTGATGCTGCTCGTCCTCGTCAGCCTGGGGTTCACCACCCTGCTGGTGGGCCTGACCATGGCGCAGTGGGACAACATGACCGCCGCCGACCACGCGTCGGTCGCCGCGGACCCGGTCAGCTTCATCCTCGGCAGCGGGTTCTTCCTCGGCCAGCTGACCGTCTGCGTCCTCGGCGTCCTGGTGATCGCCTCGGAGTACTCCACCGGCATGATCCGCGCCAGCCTGCTGGCGGTGCCGCGGCGGCTGCCGATGCTGTGGGCCAAGGCCCTGGTGTTCGCCGCGGTCGTCCTCGTCGTCGGCCTCGCGGTGTCGTTCACGTCGTTCTTCATCGGCGCGGCCCTCATCGGCGACAAGATGGAGGTGTCGCTCGGCGGCGACGGCGTGCTGCGCGCCGTCGTCGGCGGCGGCCTCTACCTGGCGATGCTCGGGCTGTTCGCCCTGGCCATCGGCGCGATCGTGCGGCACACCGCCGGCGCCATCACCGGCGTGATCGGGTTCGTGCTCGTGCTGGCGCCCCTCGCCATGCTGCTGCCCGGCAAGATCGGCGACTACGTCTACTCCTACCTGCCCTCGGAGGCCGGCTACCTGATCACCAAGGCCCAGCAGGGCGAGGACGACCTGCTGACGCCCTGGCAGGGGTACGGCGTGTTCGCCCTCTGGACGTTCGCGCTCCTCGCCCTTGCCGCGTTCCTCCTCAAACGCCGCGACGCTTAACCCGCACCGCCCGGAACGTCCCCGCGCCGCCGAACAGGCCAGGCGCGGGGACGTTCCGCCTTTTCGGGGTCCGTCTCACATCCCGACCGTTGCATGGTGCAAAGATCGGGCGTACGCTCCGATTAAGCAGTCGCTTAAAGCGGTTGACCAATGAGCGGGGGACGGGCATGGCGGACGACGGGGTTCCGACGCGGATCCGGCTGCTGGAGGCGGCCGTCGCGGTGATGGCCGAGAGCGGCTGGTCCGGCGTGACCTCGCGTGTCGTGGCGGAGCGGGCGCGGGCCAACAACGCGCTCGTGCACTACTACTTCGGCTCGGTGGACGCGCTCCGGCGGGCCGCGGTGATGCACGCCGTGGAGCTGGAGCTCGCGGGCCCCGTCGAGGCGATCCTCCAGAAGCCGGACGTGCTGGACGGCGTCGCCGACGCGGTCCGCGTCCTCATCGACCGCGGCCCCGGCTCCGCCGGGCAGCGCGTGCTGGTGGAGGCGCTGATGCACGGCCTGCGCGACGACGAGCTGCGCGAGGAGAGCGTTCGGCAGATCCGGATGTTCCGGGAACTGCTGTCGACTCGCCTCGCCGAGAACCGCGCGGCCGGGCTGCTGCGCGCCGACGCCGACCCCGCGGGCCTCGCCGTGGTGCTCGCCGCCCTGGTCGACGGGCTGCTGCTGCACGTGCTGATCGATCCCGGGACCGATATGACCGCGCCGATGACCGGGCTGCTCGCACTCCTGCGCGCGCCCGGCGCGCCCGGTGCGCCCGGGGACCACGCGGATGAAGGAGACGACGATGACGCGTCATGACCGCGGGCGGGCGACCGTCCGGGAGGACGACGAGGCCCGTGCCGGCGCTCCGGCCGTGCTGCTGCGCGGTGCCGGCAAGACCTACGGCGCCGGCCACGCCGAGGTGCGCGCGCTGCGCGAGGTGGACCTGGAGGTGCGGCGCGGCGAGTTCGTCGTGCTGCTCGGCCCGTCCGGATCCGGCAAGACGACCCTGCTCAACCTCGTCGGGGGGATCGAGCCCGCCACCGCCGGGGACGTCGTCGCGGGCGGCCGCGACATCTCCGGCCTGGACGAGGACGCCCGCACCGCCTACCGGCGCGACACCGTCGGCTTCGTGTTCCAGTTCTTCAACCTCGTCCCGTCGCTGACCGCGCTGGAGAACGTCCGGCTCGTCGCCGAGCTCACCGGCCGCGGCGACCGGGAGCGGTCCGCCGCCGCGCTGGAGGCCGTCGGGCTCGCCGACCGCGGCGGCCACTTCCCGGCGCAGCTGTCGGGAGGCGAGCAGCAGCGCGTCGCGATCGCCCGCGCGATCGCCAAGGAGCCCCGGCTGCTCCTGTGCGACGAGCCGACCGGCGCGCTGGACCTGGAGACCGGACGCGGCGTCCTGCGCGTCCTGCAGGACCTCAACCGGCAGGGCCGCACGGTCCTGGTCGTCACCCACAACGCCGCGATCGCCGCCATCGCGCACCGCGTCGTGCGGATGCGCTCCGGCCGCGTCGTGGAGGTGACCACCACCGCGGAGCCCGCCACCGCCGACGAGGTGTCCTGGTGAGCACCCTCAACGTCAAACTGCGCCGCGACCTGCGCCGCCGCCCCGCCCAGCTGGTGTCGGTCGTGGTGCTGGTGATGCTCGGCGTCGCGCTGTTCGGCGCGTCCTACGACGCCTACAAGAACCTGGACTCCGGATACCAGGACCTGTTCGCAAAGTACCGGTTCGCGGACCTGACGCTGTCGGGCGGCGACACCGCCGCGATCGCCGCGCAGGCCCGGTCCCGGCCCGGCGTCGAGGCCGTCGCCGCCCGCACCGTCGCCGACGTGCCGATGCGGACGCCCGGCGGGAACACCTTCGTCGGCCGCGTCGTCGGGTTCCCCGCCGGATCGCAGCCGGACGTGAACAAGGTCGAGGTGCTGCGGGGCCGGTACCTGGACCCCGCCGCGCCGTCCGGCGTCCTCGCCGACAAGCACCTCGCCGAGGACGCCGGCCTGGAACCGGGCGCGAACGTGTCGGTGTGGGACGGGCGGGCCTGGCGGACCCTCGGCGTGCGCGGCACCGCGTCCTCGCCCGAGTACCTCTGGCCCGCACCCAGCCGGCAGGACATCCTGCCCGCGCCCGGGTCGTTCGGCGTCCTGTACGTCCCCGAGCCGCTCGCCCGCCGGATCGCCGGCACGGACACGCCCAACGAGGTGGCCGTCCACTACACCGCCGCCGGACGCGACCACGCCGCGCGCCTGGACGCGGCCCTCACCGCCGCCGCCCGGGAACACGGCGCGGGCGCCGCGATCACCCGCGCCGAGCAGCCCAGCAACGCCACCCTCGCGCAGGACATCAAGGGGTTCTCCCAGCTGGCCGTGATGTTCCCGCTGCTGTTCCTCGCCGCCGCCGGCGTGGCCGTCTACGTCGTGCTGACCCGCCGCGTGGCGCGCGACCGCGTCATCATCGGGACGCTGCGCGCCAGCGGGTTCCGCCGCCGCACGGTCGTGGCGCACTACCTGGCCACCGGCGTCGCCGTCGGGTTCGCCGGGGCGCTCCTCGGCGTCGCCGCCGGGCTCGCGCTGGCCGGGTCGGTCACCCGCCTGTACGGCGACGCCATCGGGCTGCCCGAGACGACGGTGACCGTCCGCGCCACCACCATGCTCTTCGGGCTGCTGTTCGGGCTGGTCGCGGGCGCCCTCGCGGCGCTGGCGCCCGCGGTGTCGGCGGCCCGCGTCCCGCCCGCCGAGGCGATGCGCGGAAGCGTCCCGTCCACCGGGGGAGCGGGCCTGCTCGCCCGCCTGGAGCGGTCCGTGCCCGCCGCGGGGCGGCTGCCCGCCGGGGCGTGGCTGGTGCTGCGCGGCCCCGCCCGCCAGTTCCGCCGCACCCTCTACACCATGGCCGGCGTGGTCCTGGCGCTCGTGCTCATCCTCGTGTCGTGGGGGATGCTCGACTCCTCGCAGGCGACCGTGTCCCGGCAGTTCGACCAGATCCAGCGCCAGGACGCCGAACTCGCTCTCGGCCGCCCCCTCGACGCCGCCGCCCTGGCCGCGATCTCGGGCACCCAGGGCGTGCGGGCCGCCGAACCGTCCGCGCACCTGCCCGTCACGATCACCGCCGGCGACCGGGGCTACGCCACCACCGTCGTCGGGCTGCCCGCCGGCACGCGGATGCACCGGTTCCTCACCCCCGGCGGCGGCGAGCGGTCCCTGCCGGTCGGCGGCGCGCTGATCGGCGCGGCGCTGCGCGACCGGCTCGGCGTGGACGCCGGCGACCGCATCGGGTTGCGCCTCGCCGGAGGCCGGACCGTCACCACGACCGTCGCCGGCTTCGTGGACGAGCCGCTCGGCACCTACGCCTACGCGACGCTCGGCCAGGTCGCCAAGTGGGCGCCGTCCGCCCGGCCCGACTCGGTGCTCGTCCGGTTCGACCCGGGCGCCGACCGCGCCGCCGCCGAGCGCGCCCTGTCGGCCCGTCCCGGCGTCGTCGCCTACACCGACTCCCAGGCGCTCGAGAAGACCATGGACGAGTACATGAACCTGTTCTACGTGTTCGTCGCGGTCATGCTCGCCTTCGGCGGGCTGCTGGCCTTCACCGTCCTGTTCGCGACCCTGTCGGTGAACCTCGCCGAACGCGGCACGGAACTGGCCACGCTGCGCGCCTCCGGCGTCGGCCGTCGGCGCCTGGCCCGCCTCGTCACCGCCGAGAACCTCCTCGTCGTGACGGCGGGCGCCGTCCCCGGCCTGATCATCGGGAGGATCGCCACCGGCGCGTTCCTCGGCGCGTTCAACAGCGACCTGATGTCCTTCCACACCGAGATCCGGCCCGCCACGTTCGCCTGGTCGGCGCTCGCCGTGCTCGTGGTCGCCCACCTGGCGCAGCGCCCCGGCCTGCGCGGCATGGCCCGCATGAACCTCGGCGCGCTCGTCCGGGAGAGGACCGGCTGACCCGCGGCGGCGTCCGCACGGGAACATGCGGGGAGCGGCACCGCGGTTGAAGGGCCGGGCTCGGGTAAGCGTTCCGCCATGGCTGTTTCGGCGGAAGGCACCCGGCACGGACGACGGACGAGAACGGGGAACGCGGCCCGCGGCGGGGACGCGCTCCGGCGCGCCCTGGCCGCCCGCGTGGACGGCGAGATCCGGTTCGACGCCGGATCCCGCGCCGCCTACGCCCACGACGCGTCCAACTACCGGCAGCCGCCCATCGGGGTGGTGGTGCCGCGGACGGTCGAGGCCGGCGCCGAGGCCGTCCGGGTCTGCGCCGAGCACGACGTGCCCGTCCTGTCGCGCGGCGGCGGGACGAGCCTGGCCGGGCAGTGCGTCAACGACGCCGTCGTCATCGACTGGTCCAAGTACTGCCGCGCGCTGATCTCCGTCGACGCCGGCGCCTGCCGCGCCGTCGTGGAACCCGGCGCGTGCCTGGACGACCTGAACGCCGGGCTGGCCGGGCACGGCCTGATGGTCGGGCCCAAGCCGTCCACCCACGACACCTGCACCATCGGCGGGATGATCGGCAACAACTCCTGCGGCGCGTCGGCGCAGGCGTACGGGAAGACGGCCGACTCCGTCGTCCGGCTGGAGGTGCTGACCTACGACGGGCTGCGCATGTGGGTGGGCGAGACCTCCGACGAGGAGTACGAGCGCATCCGAGCGGAGGGCGGCCGCCGCGCCGAGATCTACCGGGCCCTGCGCGGGCTGCGCGACGACGGCATGGAGCTGATCCGCACCCGCTACCCCGGCATCCCGCGGCGCGTGTCCGGCTACAACCTCGACTCGCTGCTGCCGGAGAAGAACTTCGACGTGGCCCGCGCCCTCGTCGGGTCGGAGGGCACGCTCGTCACCGTCCTGCGCGCCGAGGTCCGGCTGTTCCCCGTCCCGGCGCACCAGTCGCTCGCCGTCCTCGGCTACGACGACATCACCGACGCCGGCGACGCCGTGCCCCGCGCCCTGCCGTGGGAGCCGCTCGCCCTGGAGGGCATGGACGAAAGGCTCCTGCGGCTGGCCCAGTGGCACCACCTGGCCGGGCCGCGCGTCATCCAGGACATGCCCGAAGGCGCGGGCTGGCTCATGGTCCGGTTCGGCGGCGACACCGAGGACGAGGCCGACCGCCGCGCCCGCGCCTTCATCGAGCACATGGAGGCCGGGCCGCTGCGGCCCCGCTGCACCTTCGTCCACGACCCCGAAGAGGAGGAGCGGATCTGGAAGGTCCGCGAGGCCGGGCTCGGCGCGACCGCCTACCCGCCCGGCCGGCCCGACACCCACGAGGGGTGGGAGGACTCCGCCGTCCCGCCGGACCGGCTCGGCGACTACCTGCGCGACCTGCGGGCCCTCATCCGCGAGTTCGGCTACGGGCCCGTGTCCCTGTACGGGCACTTCGGGCAGGGCTGCGTGCACACCCGCATCCCGTTCGACCTGGAGGACGAGAAGGGCGCCGGGAACTACCGCAGGTTCATCGAGCGCGCGGCGCGGCTCGTCGTCTCCTACGGCGGGTCGCTGTCGGGCGAGCACGGCGACGGGCAGTCCCGCGCCGAGCTGCTGCCGCTGATGTTCGGCGGCGACGTCGTCCGGCTGTTCGAGCGGTTCAAGGCGGTCTTCGACCCCGGGAACCGGATGAACCCCGGCAAGATCGTCCACCCGCACCGGCTGGACGACGACCTCGACCATCTCGCCTATGACCCGGCCGAGCCGGACACGCACTTCTCCTACCCCGACGACGGCCACCGCTTCACCCACGCCGCGGCACGCTGCGTCGGGATCGGCAAATGCCGGGCGTCGTCGGGCGGCGTGATGTGCCCGAGCTACCGCGCGACCGGGGAGGAGGAGCACTCCACCCGCGGGCGGGCCCGCATCCTGATGGAGATGATGCGCGGCATGCCCGGCGGCGGCGTGCCGAACCCGTCGGTGCCCGGCCCCGGCGGCGCGGCCGTCATCACCGGCGGGTGGCGGTCCGAGGACGTCCTGAACGCCCTCGACCTGTGCCTGGCGTGCAAGGGATGCCGCAGCGACTGCCCCGTCAACGTGGACATGGCCACCTACAAGGCCGAGTTCCTCGCCCACCACTACGCGGGCCGCCTGCGCCCGCCCTCCCACTACACGATGGGCTGGCTGCCGCTGTGGGCCAGGATCGCCGCGTTCGCGCCGGGCGCCGCCAACACGGCCCTGCACCTGCCCGTCCTGGGCGCGGCGGCCAAGCGGCTCGGCGGGATCGACCCGCGCCGCGACATGCCGCGCTTCGCGCCCGAACGGTTCACCGACTGGTTCAGGCGCCGCCCGCCGCGGCGTGAGGGGAAGCGGGTGGTGCTGTGGCCCGACACGTTCACCGACAACTTCCACCCGCACATCGCCAAGGACGCCGTCCGCGTCCTGGAGGCGTCCGGCCACCGCGTCGAGGTTCCGCCCGCCGCGCTGTGCTGCGGCCTGACGTGGATCTCCACCGGGCAGCTCGGCGTCGCCGCCCGCGTGCTGCGCCGCACCGTCCGGGCGCTCGCGCCGCGGCTGCGCGACGGCGTCCCGGTGGTCGGGCTGGAACCCAGCTGCACCGCCGTGTTCCGCGCCGACGCGCCCGAGCTGATGGAGGGCGACGCCGCCGAGGACGACGTCAAGCGGCTCCGCGACCACACCAGGACCCTCGCCGAACTCCTCGACGAGCACCAGGCCGAGACGGGCGGCGCCTCGCCCGGCGCCTCCCACGGCGTAGTCGCCGGGCTCGACACCCCCCGCGTCCGCGCGATCGCCCAGCCGCACTGCCACCAGCACGCCGTCATGGGGTTCGGCGCCGACGAACGCGTCCTGTCCCGCGCCGGCGTGGACGTGGAGACCCTCGACGCCGGCTGCTGCGGCCTCGCCGGCAACTTCGGCTTCGAGCGCGGGCACTACGAGGTGTCCACCGCCGTCGCCGAGCAGGGAGTCTGGCCCGCCGTGCGCGACGCCGGCCCCGACGTGACCGTCCTCGCCGACGGGTTCTCCTGCCGGACGCAGATCGAGTCCGGCACCGCCGCCCGGCCCCGCCACCTCGCCGAAGTCCTCGCCGGCCTGCTCCCGGGGGAGCGCCCGTGACCGCCCCGGGCACGTTGGCGCGCCACCGCCGCGGCCCTGTAGAAAGTCGTCATGAGCCAGCGTGCGGATGACGACGACGACGGCGTCGACGAGGTCACCTCGGCGGTCCTGACCGCGTCCCGGCTCCTGGTGGCGATCTCCGTGCGCTCCCTGGCCGCCGTCGAGGACGCCGTGACCCTGCCGCAGTTCCGGCTGCTCGTCGTGCTGTCCTCGCAGGGGCCGTCCAAGCTCGTCACGCTTGCCGGGCTGCTGGAGGTCAACCCCTCCACCGCGATGCGGATGGTGGACCGGCTGGCCTCGGCCGGGCTGGTGGACCGGCAGGCCAGCCCGCACAGCGGGCGCGAGGTCCGCATCCAGCTCACCGGCGCCGGCCGGGCCATCGTCGACGACGTCACCGCCCGCCGCCGCGCCGGCATCGCCGAGGTCGTCTCCCGCATGCCGCCCGGCCAGCGGCACGCACTGGTCGCCGCGCTGCGCGCCTTCACCGAGGCCGGCGGCGAACCCCCCGTCCCCACCCTGGTCCAGCTCGGCTGGACCTGACCCGCCCCGCCGCCGGAGAACCGGCCGTCCGGATGAACCCCCGCCGCCGCGGGGTGCGTACCGCTCAGGTGACGCTTCCCTCCCCGACCGGGGCGTCCCTCCACCGAAAAGGACGGCGGCGCATGCGAGGACCCCGACCGGCCACCGCCGCGGCGGCGTGCGGGCTGGCCGCGGCGCTGATCCTGGGCGGCTGCACCCCCGTGGGCCGCCAGACGACCGACGGGGGCGTCCGCCCGGCCGGGCCCGCCGCGGCCGACGGCGGCGGGGCGGGCGGCGCGGACCAGGGCGCCGTCAAGGCCGAAGGGGGGCTGCTCACCGCCGCCGACCGCCTCCTCCTCGTGCAGCTCAGGCAGGCCGCGCTGTGGGAGATCCCGGTCGGCCGGGCCGCCGCGCGCCGCGGCTCCCAGGAGGCCACCCGCAAGAACCTGGGCCAGATCGCGACACGGCACATCCGGTTCGACGAGGTCAACCGCCGGATGGCCGCCAAGCTGAACGTCCCGCTGCCGAACCGGCCGACCGCCGAGCAGACGAGCTGGATGTCGGAGATCAGCGGGAAGTCCGGCACCGACTACGACAAGACCGCCGTGGCGCGGATGCGGACGGCGCAGGGACAGCTGTACGCGCGGGCCGCCGCGGTCCGCGCCAGCACCCGCAACACCGTGATGCGCGCGTACGCCCAGCAGGTCCAGGCCTTCCTCAACGGCCAGCTGAAACGGCTGGAGAACACCGGCTTCGTCACCGTCGACACCCTGCCCGAAGCGCCCGTCGTCACCGGCGCGCCCCCGCCCGGCGGCCCGGACCGGCGGCGGTCTCCCGCGCCCGCCGCGACCTCCGTGCTCCCCGGCGGCTGACCCCGCCCCCGTCTGACCGCGCCGCTGTCTGACCGCGCCTTCCCTACGGGCCGAGTTCGGCCAGCAGCGCGTCCAGCGTCGCCCCGAGGGGCGCGTCCATCGTGATCAGCGCGTGCTCGTCGCCCCTGGTCGCGCCCCGGTTGACGATCGCGACGGGAATGCCGTGCCGGGCCGCGTGCCGGACGAACCGGTACCCCGACAGCACCGTCAGCGACGACCCGAGCACCAGCAGCGCGCCCGCGCGCTCGGTCAGCGCGTAGCAGTCCCGGACGCGGTCCGGCGGCACGTTCTCCCCGAAGAAGATCACATCGGGTTTGAGGGGGCCGCCGCACCGCTCGCAGTCCACCACCCGGAACGCCTCGATCTCGCCGTCGCCGAGCACGGCGTCGCCGTCGGGGTTGACCTGCGCGTCCGCCGCCGCCCGCGCGTCCCAGCCCGGGTTCGCGGCCCGCAGCCGCGCGTCCAGCCGCCCGCGCGGCGTCCGCTCGCCGCACGACAGGCACAGCACCCGGTCCAGTGCGCCGTGCAGCTCGACGACGCCCTCCGCCCCCGCGGCCTGCTGCAGCCCGTCGACGTTCTGGGTGATGATCCCCGCGACCAGGCCGCGCCCCTGCAGCTCCGCCACCGCGCGGTGCCCGGCGTTCGGGCGGGCCGCGGCGATGTGCCGCCAGCCCAGATGGCTGCGCGCCCAGTACCGGCGGCGCGCCGCGGCCGACCCGGTGAACTCCTGGTAGGTCATCGGCTCGGCCCGCCGCCGGCGCCCCGTCTCACCCCGGTAGTCCGGGATTCCCGACTCGGTCGACAGGCCCGCGCCGCTCAGCACCACCACCTCGCCGTCCGAGACGACGTCGGCCAGCATCCGCAGCCGCGTCCCCTCCCCGCCACCGGCCGGCCGGCTCTCCGCAACGCTCGTCACCCCTCCATCGTGCACGACGGGGACGAGTGAGGGACGAAACACCCGATACCCCTGGGGCGGACGGTGTCGTCGTGACAAAAACCGCCCGGAGAATGTGCCCGGCGCGGCAAGTCCCGGCGGGCGCCCGCACGCTAGCTTCCGAACCCCGCATTCCCCCACACCGCGAGGTGACGGATGACCCCTGCGCGCCGTGCCGATGGAACGCCCCGGGTGGTGGTGACCGGGTTCGGCGTGAAGAGCCCGGCGGGCGGCACCCCCGAGGAGGTGTTCGCGACCGTCCTCGCGGGCAAGTCGCAGGCCGTCCACGTCCCCGAGCTGTTAGAGGCCGGGACCTCGGTGTCGTACGGCTGCCCCGCCCCGCCGCTGGAGGAGGACCGCTACTTCACCCGGCCCGAGCGCCGCCGCCTCGACCGCATGACCAGGCTCGGCGTCGCCGCCGCCGACGACGCGGTGGCCGACGCCGCACGGGACGCCGGGGCCGGCGCCGGGGCGGACGCCGGCCCCGGCCGCGGCGCCGCCGGACGGTGCGGGGTGTACGTGGGGACCGCCGCGGCCAACCTCGCCTCCGTGGTCGCGCTCGGCGGCCACGAGCACGCCGGGACGCTCGACCGGGTGCCCGTGCCCGCCGTCCCGAAGATCATGCCGAACGCGACGGCCGCGAACGTGTCCATCCGGCACGGCTTCGAGGGGCCCTGCCTCACCTACTCGACCGGCTGCGCCAGCGGCGCCACCGCGATCGGCGAGGCCGTCCTCGCCATCAGGGCGGGCCGGATCGACGCCGCCGTCGCCGGCGGCGTCGACGCGATCCTGACGCCGTTCACGATGGCCGCGTTCGCCCGCATCGGCACCCTCGCCCGCCGCGACCCCTCCCCGCACACGGCCGGCCGCCCGTTCGACGCCGACCGCGACGGGTTCGTGGTGGGGGAGGCCGCCGCGTTCCTCACCCTGGAGCGGGCCGACCACGCCGCCGCCCGCGGCGCCCGCGTGTACGGCGAGATCAGCGGTTACGCCTGCGGCACCGACGCCACCCACCTCGTGAGCCCCCGGCCGGACGGCCGCGTCGCCGCCCGCTGCATGGCCGCCGCGCTCGCCGACGCGGGCCTGGAACCGCGCGACATCGGGCACATCAGCGCGCACGCCACCGGCACCCCCGGCAACGACGCCGCCGAGGCCCTGGCGATCGGCCGCTGCTTCGGCGGCCACGCCCCGCCCGTCACCGCCGTCAAGGGCGTCACCGGGCACATCCTCGGCGCGGGCGGCGCGCTGGAGGCGATGGTCGCGCTGCTGTGCGGCGCCGCCGGGCTGGTGCCGCCGACCGCGAACTTCGCCGCCCCCGACGCCGACACGGCGCTGATCGACGTCGTGCACGGCGAGGTGCGCGCGATCGCGCCCATGGCCCCCGTGCTGTCGAACTCGTTCGGCTTCGGCGGCCACGACGCGGCGCTCGTCCTCACCCCCGCATGACCCCGGACGCCCGGACGCGGCGCGCCGGGTCAGCCGCCGTCAGCGGCGCGCCGCCGGAGCCGGGGCGCGGCGGTTTCCGCGCCGGCCGGGACGGCGGCCGCCCGCGAAGGTCAGGATCAGCCCGGCCACGATGATCGGCAGGCCCGCCCCGACGCCGGTCAGGGGGACGACGGTCTCCAGCAGCCGTATCTGCGAGGCGCCCTCGTCGGACTTGGCGCGCAGGTCCTCGCGCGACTCCGGCGTCATCCGCAGGTCGAGGTCCGCCACCACGAGACTGCCCGGCCCCTCCTTGGGCCGCAGCGTCGTCACCACGTGCCGCTGCTGGTCGATCGGGGCGCCGGTCCTCGGGTCGACCCAGTACGTGGCGTCCACCCGGTAGTAGCGGTCCGTCTCGACGGCCGGATCGCCCTTCGGGCGCCCGAACAGCTCGGCGGGCAGGGCGGGCAGCTCACCGGCGACCTTGGTCTCGGGGATGTGCTGGACGTACCGGTAGGTGTTCAGCCCGTCGACGCGCTGCTCGCCGTCGAAGGTGACCGGCCAGGCGCGGAGGGTGCCGGTGTCGAGCAGCTCCAGGCCCTCCTTGCGGACCTCCAGCGGCCAGGACAGCCCGATGCCGTCCATGCGGGCGTTCGTGTCGCCCTGCACCGCCGCGCCGCAGCAGTTCTTCAGCTGCCCGGTGGTGCGGTCGAAGGCGTACCGCGCCTTCTGGATCTCGATCGTGTTGCCGCGCCCCACGTCCTGGACGATCGTGCCGCTGTCCCAGACGGCGATGTCGTCACTCGACGCCTTCACGTCACCGCGGACGGTGTTGGTCGCCACCACCGTGGCGCCGGTGCGCAGCGTGACCGACGACGCGTCGAGGTAGGTGGCGTTGTCGGCCTGCAGCCGTGTCACCTGGTAGACGTCGACGGGCGCGCCGATCAGCGTGGGGCCGACGTAGAAGTACACGAGGAGGCCGGCGGCCAGCAGGAACGTGCCGAGCGCGATGAGCGGGACGCCGATGATCCTTCGCACTGCCGCCTCCGGATATGTCGTTGATGCTGTGATTTCGGATACTTTTTCATCTTTTGGATCCTCTCGTGTCACCTCCGCGAAAGGAACGGGTTGCCCGCACCGACCGGCGAAGTCTGTGCGCCCGCCCAATCTCCCGGACGCGGCGGGCGTGAGGCGCAGTTAACGTGCGGGTGACGTCCGGGATCCGAACGGGAAATACGGGCCGCCGAGTATCGGGCCCATGGGAGCCGACAGCAAACCGGACAAGCGGCTGGTCGTGGCCGGCCACGGCCCGGCCTCGCACCGCCTGGTGGAGGCCCTGCGCGAACGCGACACGGCCGGAACATGGACGATCACCGTCATCGGCGAGGAGACGCGCACGGCCTACGACCGCGTCGCGCTGACGACGCACCTGGAGGGCGCCGACCTCGCCTACCCCGCGCACGGCGGCGAGGTCGCGGTCGTCACCGGGGAGCGGGTCACCGCGATCGACCGCGGCGCCCGGACCGTCACCACGTCCGCGGGACGCGTTGCCGGCTACGACGCACTGGTCCTGGCGACCGGGTCGGCGCCGTTCGTCCCGCCGGTCGAGGGCCGCGACCTGCCCGGCGTGTTCGTGTACCGCACCATCGACGACCTGGACGCGATCCGCGAGTACGCGCGGGGGAAGGCGACCGGCGCGGTCGTCGGCGGCGGCCTGCTCGGCCTGGAGGCGGCCCGCGCGATCCAGGGCCTCGGGCTGCGCAGCGGCGTCGTGGAGGTGGCGCCCTGGCTGATGCCGCGCCAGCTCGACGAGGGAGGCGGCGCGATGCTGCGCCGCCACATCGAGGGACTCGGCATGGCCGTCCACACGGGCGTCCCCATGCGCGCCCTGGAGGCGGGGGAGGACGGAGCGGTCCGCCGGGTCGCGCTCGCCGACGGCTCGGTCATCGACGCCGAGGTGGTCGTGTTCTCCGCCGGCATCCGGCCGCGCGACGAACTGGCCCGCGGCTGCGGCCTCCCGGTGGGGGAGCGCGGAGGGATCGCCGTGGACGCCTCGTGCCGCACCGAGGACCCGGCCATCTGGGCGATCGGCGAGTGCGCCCTCGTCGGCGGCGCCGTGTACGGGCTGGTCGGGCCGTGCTTCTCCATGGCCGAGGTCGTCGCCGACCGGCTGCTGTCGGACGGCGGCACCGCCGTGTTCGAGGGCGCCGACATGTCGACCAAGCTCAAGCTCATGGGCGTGGACGTCGCCAGCTTCGGCGACCCGTTCGCCGGCCCCGAAGGCGCCCTCGGCGTCACTTACACCGACCCCGTCGCCGGCGTCTACAAGAGGCTCGTCGTCAGCGACGACGCGCAGACCCTCCTCGGCGGCGTCCTCGTCGGCGACGCCGAGTCGTACGCGACGCTGCGCGCCTACGTCGGCGGGACCCTGCCGGGCGCCCCGGAGCAGATGCTGTTCGGCGGAACCGAGACGGCGGGCGGCGACCTGCCCGGCGCGACCGTCATCTGCTCCTGCAACAACGTCACCGCCGAGGGCATCCGCTGCGCGATCTCCGAGCACTCCCTCACCGACGTGCCCGGCGTCAAGGACTGCACCAGGGCCGGGACTAGCTGCGGAAGCTGCGTCCCGCTGGTCAAGCGGATCCTGGACGCGGAGCTGACCGCCGCCGGGATCGAGGTCAGCAAGGCCATCTGCGAGCACTTCGACTACAGCCGCGCCGAGCTGTTCGACATCGTCCGCGGCGGGCGGGTCACCAGCTTCACCCAGCTCGTCCAGGAGCACGGGACGGGCCGCGGCTGCGACATCTGCCGGCCCGCCGTCGCGTCCATCCTGGCCAGCCTCGGCAACGGCCACATCCTGGAGGGCGAGCAGGCGGCGCTGCAGGACACCAACGACCACTTCCTCGCCAACCTGCAGAAGAACGGCACGTACTCGGTCGTCCCGCGCGTCCCCGGCGGCGAGATCACCCCCGAGAAGCTCATCGTGATCGGCGAGGTCGCCCGCGACTTCGGCCTCTACACCAAGATCACCGGCGGGCAGCGGATCGACATGTTCGGCGCCCGCGTCGAGCAGCTCCCCGAGATCTGGCGGCGCCTCGTCGAGGCCGGGTTCGAGTCCGGGCACGCCTACGGCAAGGCGCTGCGGACGGTGAAGTCGTGCGTCGGGTCCACCTGGTGCCGCTACGGGGTTCAGGACTCTGCCGCCATGGCGATCCGCCTCGAACTGCGCTACCGGGGGCTGCGCGCCCCGCACAAGCTGAAGTCGGCCGTGTCCGGATGCGCCCGCGAATGCGCCGAGGCGCAGAGCAAGGACTTCGGCGTCATCGCCACCGAGAACGGCTGGAACCTCTACCTCGCCGGGAACGGCGGCATGCGGCCCCGCCACGCCGACCTGTTCGCCACCGACCTCACCGACGAGCAGCTGATCACCTGCATCGACCGGTTCCTGATGTTCTACATCCGCACCGCCGACCGGCTGCAGCGCACCGCGACGTGGCTGGAGTCCCTCGACGGCGGCCTGGACTACCTCCGGGAGGTCATCGTGGACGACCGGCTCGGCATCTGCGCCGACCTCGACGCCGCCATGGAGCGCCACGTCGCCGCCTACTCCGACGAATGGCGCGACACCCTCGACGACCCCGACCGGCTCCGCCGGTTCGTCTCGTTCGTCAACGCCCCGAAGACCCCCGACCCGAGCATCGCGTTCGAGGTCGAGCGCGACCAGATCAAGCCGCTCCCGCTGGAGGTGAAGCGATGAGCGCCGCAGCGGGGGCGGGAGGCCGGGCGGGCATCGTCGTCGTCGGAAACGGCATGGCCGGGGCGCGGTTCGTGGGCGAGCTGCGCGCCCGCGACCGCCGCACGCCCGTGACGGTGTTCGGCGCGGAGCCGCAGCCCCCCTACAACCGGGTGCTGCTGTCGAACGTCCTCGCCGGGATGACGCGGCCCGACCACATCGGCCTCGTCGACGCCGCCTGGTACGCCTCCCACGGCGTGGACGCCCGGCTCGGCGTCGAGGTCACCCGCGTCGACCGCGCGGCGAAGGCCGTCCACGCCGCGGACGGGACCGTCACCCCGTACGAGACCCTCGTCCTCGCGACCGGCAGCACCGCGTTCATCCCGCCGATGCCCGGCCTGCGGGACGGGCTGCCCCGCGGCGCGCTGGTGTTCCGCACCCTGGACGACTGCCGCCGCATCTCCGAGCTGGCCGACTCGGCGCGCAGCGCGGTCGTCGTCGGCGGCGGGCTCCTCGGCATCGAGGCCGCCCGCGGGCTGATGGGCCGCGGCCTGGACGTGACCGTCCTGCACCTGGCCGGGCACCTCATGGAGCGCCAGCTCGACCCGGCCGCCGGGAAGGTCCTGGCCCGGACCCTGGCGAGCCTCGGCATCGCCACCCGCATGCAGGCCGACGTCGCCGCCCTGCGCACCGCCGGCGGCGCGGTCACCGGCGTCGAGCTGGCCCTGCCCGGCGGCGGGACGGAGGTCATCGGCACCGACCTGGTCATCCTGTCGTGCGGCGTCCGCCCCGAGGTGGGCCTCGCCCGCGACGCGGGCCTGGCGATCGGCCGCGCCGTGATCGTCGACGACGAGCTGCGCTCGGTCACCGACCCGTCCGTCCGCGCCATCGGCGAGTGCTCCGAGCACCGCGACGAGGTGTACGGCCTCGTCGCGCCCGCGTGGGAGCAGGCCGGCGTGCTCGCCGGGCTGCTCGCCGGCACCGACCCCGCGGCGCGGTTCACCGGCGCCCGGCAGATCACCCGGCTCAAGGCCGCCGGGATCGAGTTGGCCTCGATGGGCGAGACGCACTTCGGCGACGACGACGACGGCGTCGAGGTCGTCCGGTTCACCGACGCCGCGCGCGGCACCTACAAGAAGGCGGTCATCCGGGACGGGCGGCTGATCGGCGCGATCCTGGTCGGCGAGACCTCCGCGGCCGGGACGCTCACCCAGCTCTACGACCGCGCCGCGCCGCTGCCCGCCGAGCGGCTCGGCCTGCTGTTCCCGGGCGCCGCCGGCGCCGCCGAGGCCGGATCGCCGCTGCGCATGCCGGACGCGGCGACCGTCTGCCAGTGCAACGACGTCAGCAAGGGGCGGATCCGCGCGTGCTGGCAGGCCGGCGCCCGCACCGCCGACGACGTCGCCCGCGAGACGAGGGCGGGCACCGGCTGCGGAGGCTGCCGTGGCGCGCTGGAGGGCATCGTGGCCTGGCTGGACGAGCAGGACTCCGCGGACGTCGCCTGAACCGCGGCGGGTAGGCTCCGCCGCATGGCCGTCTACGCGCTGGGAGACCAGGTACCCGACATCCATCCGTCCGCGTACGTCCACCCCGGGGCGACCGTCATCGGGTCGGTGACCCTGGGGGAGGAGGCCACCGTGTGGCCGGGCGCCGTCCTGCGCGGCGACTACGGCACGATCGGCGTCGGCGCCCGCACGTCCGTCCAGGACGGCACCGTCGTGCACACCACGGCGCCGTGGCCGACCGTCATCGGCGCGGACTGCGTGATCGGCCACAACGTCCACCTGGAGGGCTGCGTCATCGAGGACCGCTGCCTCATCGGCTCCGGGTCGGTCGTGCTCAACCGCGCGCGCGTCGGGACCCGCGGCGTCGTGGGCGCCGGGGCCGTCCTGACCGAGGACGCCGCCGTCCCGCCCGAGCACACCGCCCTCGGCGTCCCCGCGCGCGTCAGGCCCGGCGGCATCGACGAGCGGTGGCACAAGGAGGCGGTCGCCATGTACGTCGCCAACGGCCACCGCTACGCCGCCGAGCTCACCCGGATCCGGCCCTGAGAGGGAGGCGTTCATGCTCGACGGGCGTCCGCTGATCGACGCGCACGTGCACGCGGCCCGGCTGCCGACCCTGCCCCCGGCGTGGCGGCAGTGGGCCGACGAGTTCGGCTCCGCCCACCCGTGGCCGGACCTCTACGACGCCGACGGCACCCTCGTCCCGGAGCGGGTCGACGCCTACTTCGAGGGCGAGGGCGTCGACGTCGCCCTCCTGCTCTGCGAGTACAGCCCCAAGACGACCGGCATGCAGCCCATCGAGGACCTGCTCCCGCTGGTGAAGCACAACCCGCGCCGGTTCAGGCCGGTCGCCAACGTCAACCCGCACCTGCACTACCCGATCGGGGCCGAGGTCGAGCGGCAGCTGGCGTTCGGCGCGGCCGCGCTGAAACTGCACCCGGTGCACGGCGGGTTCAGCGTCGCCGACCCGGACCTGTACCCCGCCTACCAGGTGTGCCGCGACGCGGGCGTTCCCGTCGTCGTCCACTGCGGGACGAGCTCGTTCCCCGGCTCGGCCAACCGGTACGCCGACCCGACGGCGGTCGACGACGTGCTGCGGCTGTTCCCCGGCCTGACGTTCGTCCTCGCGCACGGCGGGCGCGGCTGGTGGTACGACGCCGCGGCGTTCCTCGCCCTGTCGCGCGACAACGTGTGGATCGAGCTGTCGGGGCTGCCGCCGCGGCGGCTCCCCGAGTACTACGCGCGGCACGACCTGCGGCGCCTCGCCCGCAAGTTCGTCTTCGGCACGGACTGGCCGGGCGTGCCCGGCGTCGCGCGCAACGCCCGCGCCGTCGCCGCCCTCGGCCTGGACGAGGAGACCGTCTCGCTCGTCCTCGGCGGCAACGCCCTCCACGTCTACAAGGGCCTGTCCGTTGAGCCCGCTCCAGCAGGAAAGGACGAACCATGACCGATGAGGGCGCCTTCACCGGCGAGGTCGTGCGGCAGATCATGCGGCACATGAACGAGGACCACGCGGCCGACTGCCTCACGATCTGCCGGGCGCTGGCCGGCCGGCCCGGCGCGACCGCGGCCCGGATGACCGGGATGGACGCCGACGGCATCGACTTCGCCGTCACCGACGGCGGCGCCGAGCATCCCGTCCGGATCCCCTTCAGCGAGCGCCTCACCGAACGTCCCCAGGTCCGCCACGAGGTCGTCCGCATGACCGAGGAAGCCCGCGCGGCGGCGCACGAGGCGCCGCGCTGAGCACGTGACTGGACGTTCCCGACGGGCCGTCGGTAAAGTAGCCGACGTCACGTCGGGAAACATCACCGCAACACCTTCCCAGGTGACTTAGGTAAGGCTAGCCTAAGTCCCGGATGAAGGAGGGGCCGGATGGACAGTGCTGGAAACGAGGGCGCGACGGCGGAGTCGTTCTCGGCGCGGCTGAGGGCCGCGACGTGGAGCGACCACGGCGACAACGAGACCTCGGCCTACATGAGCGCGCTCGTCGAGGGCCGTCTCGCCCGCGAGGAGTACGCGGTCCTGGTGGCGCAGCTGCACCCCGTGTACGAGCTGCTGGAGGCGGCCGCCGACCGGATGGCGCCCGACCCCGTCGCCGGCCCGTTCGACCTTCCCGGCCTGCGCCGCCGTGACGCCCTGGAGGCGGACCTGGCCTTCTTCTACGGCCCCCGCTGGCGCTCCCGGATCGAGCCGAACCCGACCACGGCGCGCTACTGCGACCGGCTCAGCGAGGTGTGCTTCGGCTGGCCGGGCGGCTTCGTCGCCCACCACTACACCCGCTACATGGGCGACCTGTCCGGCGGGCAGTACATCGGCGTCCAGGTCCGCAAGACCCTCGACCTGTCCGCCGGCGACGACGGCGTCCGCTTCTACCGCTTCCCCGGCAAGCCCAAGGCGTACAAGGACCGCTACCGCGGCCTCCTGGACGCCGCGCCCTGGGACGCCGCCGAGCAGGACCGCGTCATCGACGAGGTCAAGGCCGCCTACCGGCTCAACGCCGCCGTCACCGAGGAACTCGGCGAGAGCCTGAGTCCCACCGCCGCCTGACACGGCGAACCGCAGTTCCACCGGGATTCGGGCGGACCGGAAAGGGGACGCGGTTTGCGCGGCGGGTGCACGGACATCTGATGGGAAGCCCCGGGGCGTGAGATGCCCCCGACCCATTGGAAGGCCCCCATGCTCGCGATCGCCTCCGCGGCCGTCTTCGCCCTCGCCCTGCTGTTCGACCTGGCCGACATCTCCTCGGACGCCATCAACAACGGCACTCTGACGTTGCTCGGCCTGCTGCTGATCGCCCTGCACTTCGCCGGCGTCGGGACGAACACGAACTGGCGCCCGAGCGGCCGCGCCCGCACCCGCCGCCGCTGACCGGCCGCCCGCCTTCGAGGATCACGCCACCCGGGAGAAGCGGACGTGGCGGCGCGCCGGGTCCGCCTCCTCCAGCCGCACCTTGACCCGCTCGCCGAGCGGCAGCCCGTCCCCGTCGCAGCGGCCGAACACCGGCGGCGTCACCAGGTGGACGCGCCCGCCGGAACGGTCGGCGCTCACGTCCACCACCACCGCGTCGAAGACCTCCCCGACCTGGTCGCGCAGCAGCAGCGCCTCGACGAGGTCGACGCAGGCGTGATCGATGTCGGCGGCGCGGCGCAGCGCCCGCTGCATCACCTCGGGCAGGCCGGGCAGCGCCTCCCGCACCCAGCCGGGGACGGGCCGCCCCGCCGCGAGCGCCAGGCACACCTCGGTCGCGTGCCGGTCGGCCAGCCGCCGGATCGGCGCGGTGACGTGCGCGTACGGGGCGGCGACCGCAGCGTGCGCCGGCTGCTCGGGCGGCTCCCCGTCGAACGCGGTGTAGCCGGCGCCGCGCATCAGCCCCGCCGCGTCGTGCAGGAACGCGGCGTGGCCGGGCAGGGACGGGTCGAGCGCGCGGACGATGTCGCCGTAGGAGGAGCCGCCCGGCCAGGCGACGCCGAGGGCGCGTGCGGCCAGCCGCAGCCGCGCGACGGCCTCGGCGGGCGCGGGCGGCATGGTGCGCAGCAGCCCGACGCCGCCGTCCAGCATCATCCGCGCCGCCGCCCGGCCGGTCAGCAGCGAGATCTGCGCGTTCCACGCCTCGGTCGCGAGGTCGCCGCGCAGCTTCAGCGCCCATCCGCCGTTGGCGTGCACGACCTCCTGCTCGGGCAGGGGGAGGCTGACGCCGCCCCGCGCGGCCTCGGCCGCGATGAGCCGCTCGCCGATCTCGCCGAGCAGCGCGATGCGGGGGTCGCCGTCGTCGTGGCGGGCGCCCGCGTAGTCGAGGCGGTCGTGGCTGCGGACGACGGCGCGGCGGACGTCCACGTCGGTGATCCGCCCGGCCTCGTCGACGTCGATCGTCCACGCCACGGCGGGACGGTCCCGGCCCGGCAGCAGGCTCGCGGCGCCCTCCGACAGGCGGCGCGGATGCAGCGGCGCGTTGGCGTCGGGCAGGTAGAGCGTGACGCCGCGGGCGCGCGCCTCGGCGTCGAGGGCGCCGCCCGGCCGGACGAACCCGGCCATGTCGGCGATGGCGTACCGGACCCGGTGCCCGGACCCGCGCCGTTCCAGATGCATGGCCTGGTCGAGGTCGAGGGAGCCGGGCGGGTCGAGGGTGAAGAACGGGACGCCGCGCAGGTCGGCGCGCCCGTCGGCGGGCGCCGCGGGGCCGGCGGCCTCCGCCAGGACGGCCGCCGGGAACGGGCCGGGAACCGAGTACTCGGCCCGGATCCGGTCGAGCCCGGCCCGGACCTCGGCGTCGGCCCGTCTCGTGGGCGAGAGGGCGCTGCCCAGTCGCGGCGGTCGGCGCGGCACAGCATCGAGCGTACGGGACGGACCCCGCCCCTCCGCTAAAAATCTACAATGTAAAGGCGCCGGGCGGCGGAGCTACGCGGACCGCCGCGCGAACTCCCGCAGTCCCGCCGGATCGACCACGACGATCTTCCGCCGCCCGGTGCGCACCAGGCCCTCGCCGCGCAGCGTGCCGAGCGCCCGCGCGACCGTCTCGCGGGAGGAGTCCATCCAGCTGCCGAGTTCCTCCTGGGACAGCGGCGGGCCGATCACGACCCCACCGGAGGCGTCCGGCGGGACCTGGCCCGCAGACCGGTCGGCCAGGTCGGACAGCAGGATCGCCAGCCGCCGCGCGCCCTGCGCGGACACGTGCGCCTGCAGCCGGCGGTCGGCGTCGTCGAGCCGGCCCACGAACGTGCCGCTGACCAGCAGCCACACGCCGGGATGGGCGTCCAGGAAGCCGGTGAACCGGGAGGCGGGCACGACCAGCGCCCGCAGCGGGCCGAGCGCGGTCACGGTCGCCGACCGCTCCCGGCGGCCGAGCACGGCGCTCTCGCAGACCAGGTCGCCCGGCCCGCGCACCGCGAGCACCACCTCGCGGCCGTCCTCGCTGGAGGAGGTCACCTTGGCCCAGCCGGACTCGATGACGATGAGGTGATCGGAATCGTCGCCCTGGTAGCACAGCGGCATCTTCGGCTGGTACCTGCGCGGCCGCGAGACACCGCGCAGCGCCGCGCGCTCCGCGTCGTCCAGCGTGTCCCAGAACGCGGCGCCGGGGCCGCCGTGCGGCGTCGTCCTCCGTGTCAGCAGGTGCTCGCTCACGGTCGTGCGTCTCCGGTTCCGGCGGGCGGGTGAACCGGTACCCGCGGCAGTTGGGGGGAGTGGGGCGGTGAGGCCCAGTGCCGCGGGTACCGGTCGCTCATGTGCCCATGAGAACCCATCACCGCTGTGGATGCTGCACGCCTGAGAACGGCCTGTCTGCGTCATCTGACACTTTTGGCGAAATTTGCAGCGGCGATCAGCGGCCCCGGGCCGGTTACCGGGCGAGGGCGTTCAGGAGGCGGTTGACGGGGCTGCCGAGGTTCCAGCGGTCGGCCAGCTCGATGAGCGCCTCGGGGTCGCGCGCGCCGGCGGGGAGCCGGTCGTCCAGCGCCGCCAGCTCCGGCGCGTCGATGTCGGTGACGACCCGCACCACCGTCTCGGCGGCGGCCAGATAGTCGCGCGCGGCCTCCATCCGGCGCCGCGCGCCCGCCGGGAAGCCCTGGTCGGTGCCGGAGTCCAGCGCGGCGAGGATGCCCTCGACCGACCCGAACCGGGTGACCAGCGCCGCGGCCGTCTTGTCGCCGACGCCGGGGACGCCCGGCAGGCCGTCGCTGGGGTCGCCGCGCAGCGTCGCGTAGTCGCCGTAGCCGCGGCCCGGGATGCCGTACTTGGCCGCGATCTCCTTCTCGCCCATCACCTGCAGGTTCCTGATGCCGCGCGCGGTGTACAGGACGGCGACGGGGGCGCGGTCGTCGACGAGCTGGAACAGGTCGCGGTCGCCGGTCACGATGTCGACGGGGCCGTCCGCCGCGCCCCGCACCGCCAGGGTCCCGATGACGTCGTCGGCCTCGTACCCGGGGACGCCCGCCCGCGCCAGCCCGAACGCGTCCAGCACCGCGTCGATGACGGGCAGCTGCGCCTCCAGCGCGTCGGGCGTCTGGTCGCCGCCGCCCTCGGCCACCCGGTGCGCCTTGTAGGACGGCAGCGCCTCGACCCGGAACGCGGGCCGCCAGTCGGCGTCCATGCAGCACACGAGGCGGTCCGGGGAACGGTCCTGGACGAGCCGCGCGATCATGTCGATCAGCCCGCGCACGGCGTTGACCGGCGTGCCGTCGGGCGCGGTCACCGACTCGGGCACCCCGAAGAAGGCGCGGAAGTACAACGACGGCGTGTCCAGCAGCATCAGCCCGCTCATGGGCCACATGTTCCCACGGGACGGTGACAGAGGCGCGCGGACGCGCCTCTGCGATCCTGGTACGGCCACTGGAGAGGACCGGAGAATGGAGACGGGTGTGACAACGGAGTTGTATCCGCGCGAGCGGCTCGGCCTGGTGCGGGACGCGGCGGCGAAGGCGGGGCTAGGGGCGGTGCTGCTGACGCCCGGCCCGGACCTGCGCTACGTCACCGGGTACGACGCCAAGGAGCTGGAGCGGCTCACCTGCCTGGTGGTCCCGGCCGAAGGCGAGGCGTTCCTGGTCGTGCCGCGGCTGGAGCTGCCTGCGGCGCAGGAGTCGCCGGCCGGTTCCCTCGGCGTCGAGCTGGTGCCGTGGGACGAGACCGCCGACCCGTACGCGCTGGTCGCCGGGCGCCTGCCCGGAGACGTGGGGACGGTGGGCGTGGCCGACCGGATGTGGGCGGTCATGGCCCTGCGGTTCCGCGCCGCGCTGCCGGGCGCCGAGCAGGTCGCCGCCGGGGGAGTGCTGCGCGAGCTGCGGATGCGCAAGAGCGCCGCCGAGGTCGCGGCGCTGCGCGAGGCCGGCGCCGCGATCGACCGCGTGCACCGCCGCGTGCCCGGCCTCCTCAAGGCGGGCCGCACCGAACTCGAGGTCGCCCGCGACATCGCCGGCGCGATCACCGCCGAGGGGCACGCGCGCGTCGACTTCGTCATCGTCGGGTCCGGCCCGAACGGCGCGAACCCGCACGCCGAGCCGTCGGACCGGGTCATCCGGCCCGGTGAGCCGGTGGTGGTCGACATCGGCGGGACGATGCCGAGCGGCTACTGCTCGGACTCGACCCGCAACTACTGCGTGGGCGAGCCGCCCGCCGAGTACCGGGAGTACTACGCGGTGCTGGAGGAGGCGCAGCGCGCGTCGTGCGAGGCCGTCCGTCCCGGGGCGACGCCCGAGGCGGTGGACGCCGCCGGACGCGACGTCATCGCGGCGGCCGGGCACGGCGGGCACTTCTTCCACCGCACCGGGCACGGCATCGGGCTGGAGTCGCACGAGGAGCCCTACATCGTCGCGGGCAACCTCGAGCCGCTCGAGCCGGGCATGGCGTTCTCGATCGAGCCGGGCATCTACCCCGGCCCGCACGGCGCCCGCATCGAGGACATCGTGGTGTGCACCGAGGACGGCTACGAGCCGATGAACCTCACCGAGCGCGGTCTGGTGGTCGTGGACTGACCGCTCCGCGCGCGGGTGGCGGCGCGGGGGCGAGGACGGGTTTGCGTCCGCGCCCCCGCGCCGTTTCGGACGCCATAAATCCGCAGAAAAAACGGGGCGGTAACGATCTCTGCACCAAATGTGTCAGCGGGCACGGTGCGTGTTGCGGCGCGGGTCGTCCGCCATGTACCACCTTCATTGTTACGCGGGGGTAAGTCATGTTCCCTCCGCATCGCGGGACCGGTCCCGCGGCTGGACGAGTCCGTGCCGTAAAGAAGAGGAGACGCCGTGGCAGAGGTCGATCTGACCAGCGTCGGGAAGGTATATCCCGACGGCACGCGGGCCGTGACCGACCTGAACCTCCACATCGCCGACGGGGAGTTCCTGGTCCTGGTCGGCCCATCGGGCTGCGGCAAGACGACCGCGCTGCGGATGGTCGCCGGGCTGGAGGACATCTCCGAGGGCGAGGTCACGATCGGCGGCCGGGTCGTGAACCGGGTGCCGGCCCGCGACCGCGACGTCGCGATGGTGTTCCAGAGCTACGCCCTCTACCCGCACCTGTCGGTCCGCGACAACATCGGGTTCGGGCTGTCGCTGCGCAAGCTTCCGAAGGCCGAGATCAGGGAGCGGGTCGACCGCGCCGCGCAGACCCTCGGCCTCACCGAGCACCTGTCCCGCAAGCCCCGCAACCTGTCGGGCGGGCAGCGGCAGCGCGTCGCGATGGGCCGCGCGATCGTCCGCGAGCCGCAGGCGTTCCTGATGGACGAGCCGCTGTCCAACCTGGACGCCAAGCTCCGCGTGCAGATGCGCGCCGAGATCGCCAGGATCCAGCGCGACCTGGAGGTCACCACCATCTACGTCACCCACGACCAGACCGAGGCGATGACGCTCGGAGACCGGGTCGCGGTGATGAAGAAGGGCGAGTTGCAGCAGGTCGCGCCGCCCCAGGAGCTCTACGACAGGCCGGCGAACCTGTTCGTCGCCGGGTTCATCGGCTCACCGGCCATGAACCTGCTGCGGGGCACGCTGACCGGGGACGCGGAGAACCCGCGCCTGGAGATCGGCGACACGACCCTGACGCTTCCGGCCCGGGTGCTGACCGAGCGCCCGGCCCTGGCGTCGCACCTCGGCAACGACGTCGCCGTCGGAATCCGCCCCGAGGACATGGAGGACTCCGAACTCGTGGAGACCACGGAGGGATCCACGCTGACCTCCACCGCGGACCTGGTGGAGGCGATGGGCTCGGACGTGCTCGTCCATTTCGCGATCGAGGCGTCCCAGGTCGTCACCGAGGACACCAAGGAGCTCGCCCGCGACGCGGGCACCGACGTGCTGGGGAAGCTGGAGGCCCCCCGCACGGATCTCGTCGCGCGGTTCAGCCCGCGCACGCGCGTGAAGGTCGGCGACCCGGTGACGATCCGAGTCGACACCGGTCGCCTGCACTTCTTCGATATCGAGTCCGGTGCGTCGATCTGGGGATCGGACGACGCCGGGCCGTCCAGGGAGGATGAGGAATGAGGGTCAGCAGGCGAATGACGGGAGCCGCCGTAGCGGCGGGACTTCTCCTGTCATCGGCCGCCGCGTGCGGCGGCGACGACGGCGGCGACGACGGGTCGACGCCCGCCGGCGGCGGGGCGCTCAAGGGCACCACGATCGAGGTCGCGGCCAAGTGGACCGGCCCGGAGGAAGAGAACTTCCGCAAGGTGCTGCAGGCGTTCGAGAAGAAGACCGGGGCGAAGGTCAACTACGCCTCCACCGGTGAGAACACCGACGCGTTCCTCGGCCCGCGCATCTCGGCCGGGAACCCGCCGGACGTGGCGATCCTGCCGCAGCCGGGCCTGATGCGCCAGTACGCCGAGAAGGGGTCGCTCAAGCCCCTCGCGGCGGACGTGGTCGCGGAGATCGACAAGAACTTCGCGCCGTACTGGAAGGAACTCGGCTCCGCCGACGGCAAGGCCTACGGCGTGATGATCAAGGCCGCGTACAAGTCGATCCTGTGGTACCGGCCGCAGGCGTTCTCCGACGCGGGCGTGCAGCCGCCGAAGACGTGGGACGAGCTGGTGAAGGCCTCGACCACCCTGCAGAACTCCGGCAGCACGCCGTTCACGCTGGCCGCCGGGCCGCAGGACTCCTGGACGCTGACCGACTGGTTCGAGAACGTCTACCTCTCGCAGGCCGGGCCCGAGAACTACGACAAGCTGGCCAAGCACGAGATCAAGTGGACCGACCCGACGGTCGGCAAGGCGCTGGAGACGCTCGCCCAGATCTGGGGCAAGCCCGACTTCCTCAACGGCGGCGTCGCGGCCGCGACCAAGACCAAGTTCGACGAGTCGGTCACGCAGGTGTTCGGCCAGGACAAGGCGGCCATGGTCTACGGCGGCGACTTCGCCGCCGCCAACATCGCCACCACCGACTCCAAGGTCGGCACCGACGCCAAGGTGTTCGCCTTCCCCAAGGCCGGCGACACCGCCCCGGCGATCCTCGGCGGCGACACCGCCGTCGCGCTGAAGGACGGCAAGGGCGCGCAGGAGCTGATGAAGTTCCTCGCCTCACCCGAGGCCGGCAAGGTCTGGGCCGGGCTCGGCGGCTACCTGACGCCGAACAAGAACGTCCCGCCGGACGCCTACTCCGACCCGATCGCCAAGGAGCTGATCGCCCAGCTCCAGCAGTCCGGCGAGGCCGCCCGCTACGACATGTCCGACCTCGCGCCCGCCGCGTTCGGCGCGACCCCCGGCGACGGCGAGTGGGAGGCGCTGCGCCAGTTCGTGCAGAACCCGACGGACGTCAAGGGCACCCAGGCGAAGCTGGAGGCCGAGGCCGCCGAGGCGTACAAGTAGGGAAACCTGGATGAAGGCTCCGAAAGATGAGGGGGTGCCGCCGGCCGTGACGGCCGGCGGCGCCGCCGCCGTCGCCGAACCCGCCCCCGCCCCGCCCCGCGAGCGCCGGGGACGCGAGCGGCTGACCCCGCCGTCGTGGCTGGCCCTGACGTTCCTGCTGCCGGCGCTGGTGCTGCTCGGGTTCCTCGTGGTCTACCCGATCGTCTATTCGGTGATCCGCAGTCTGTTCGACGCCCCGGGCGACTCGTTCGTCGGCGCTGAGAACTACACCGGGGTCTTCCAGGGGCGCGACAATCTCATCGCGGTCCGCAACACCGCCATCTGGGTGGTGGTGGCGCCGACCGTGGTGACCATCGTCGGGCTGCTGTTCGCCGTCCTCACCGAGCGGATCCGGTGGTCGACGATGTTCAAGCTCGTGGTGTTCATGCCGATGGCGATCTCGTTCCTCGCCTCCGGCGTGATCTTCCGGCTGGTGTACCAGCAGGACCCCGACAAGGGCGTGGCGAACGCGGCGATGGTCGCGATCCACGACACGTTCGCGAAGGACACGAGCTACCCCGGCGCCGGTCCCCGCGGCGGCGACCAGCCGGTCCGCGCGGAGGCCGGCGGGGTGGTCACGGTGGACTCCTTCGCCGCGGGGCAGAGCGCGCTCGTTCCGCTGGTGAAGGTCAAGCCGGAGTACCTGCCGCAGGACGCCGAGCCGGCCGCGCAGCCGCCGCCCGCCCAGCCGGGGCAGCTGAGCGGGACGGTGTGGTTCGACTTCACCAAGGGCGGCGGCGGGGAGCCCAACGCCCCCAACGCGGGTGAGAGCGGGCTGCCCGGCATCACGGTCGAGGCGGTGCGGGACGGCAAGGTGGTCGCCACCGCCACCACCGGCGCCGACGGCACGTTCACGATGGCGGAGGTGCCCGACGGGACGTACACGATCCGGCTGCCCGCCGACAACTTCACCGCCGCCTACCGGGGCGCCGAATGGCTCGGCGGCACCCTGATCACGCCGGCGATCATCGGGTCGTACCTGTGGGTGTGGGCCGGGTTCGCGATGGTGCTGATCGCCGCGGGGCTGGCCGCCATCCCGCGCGACGCGCTGGAGGCGGCCCGGGTGGACGGCGCCACCGAGTGGCAGGTGTTCCGGCGGGTGACGATCCCGCTGCTGGCGCCCGTCCTCATGGTCGTGCTGGTCACGCTGACCATCAACGTGCTGAAGGTGTTCGACCTGGTGTACATCATCGGCGGCGGCGATCCGAACGCCAGCGTGCTGGCGCTGGAGATGTGGGTCGAGTCGTTCGGCGGCGGCAACAACCAGGGCGCCGGCAGCGCCATCGCCGTGCTGCTGTTCGTGCTGGTGGCGCCCGCCATGCTGTTCAACGTCCGGCGAATTCGGCAGGAGCGCAAATGAGCACCGCGGAGAAGGCCGCCAAGGTGCCGTCCGAGGCCGGCGGCGAGAACGGGGCGGCGGGGGCGCCGCGGCGGGGCCTGGCCGCCCGCATCGTCGGCCGCGTCGGCGGCGGGGCGGCGCAGGTGGTCCTGGTCCTGATCGCGCTGTTCTGGCTGGTGCCGACGCTCGGGCTGCTGGTGGCGTCGCTGCGCTCCAACGAGGACAACGCCGCCGGCGGCTGGTGGAACGTGTTCACCGAGCCGGCGCAGCTGACCGTCGGGTCGTACTCGGCGCTGCTGGACAAGGCCGACTTCGTCGACTCGTTCTGGAACACCGTCCTGATCACCGTCCCGGCGACGCTGCTGGTGGTGGCGATCGCCTCGCTGGCGGCCTACGCCTTCGCGTGGATGGAGTTCCCGGGGCGGGACTGGCTGTTCCTGGTGGTCGTGGCGCTGCTGGTGGTGCCCGTCCAGGTGGCGCTGATCCCGGTCGCCAAGCTGTACGGCGCCATCGAGTTCGGCGGGTTCCAGATGTTCGGGTCCGTCACCGGCGTGGTGCTGTTCCACGTCGCGTTCGGGCTGCCGTTCGCGATCTTCCTGTTGCGCAACTTCTTCGCGGCGATCCCCCGGGACCTGCTGGAGGCGGCGCGGATGGACGGCGGCTCGGAGTGGACGATCTTCCGGAGGGTGATCTTCCCGCTGGGCGGCCCGGCGATCGCCTCGCTGGGCATCTTCCAGTTCCTGTGGGTGTGGAACGACCTGCTGGTCGCGCTGGTGTTCGCCGACACCGAGGCGCAGCCGATGACCAAGTGGCTGCAGTCGCAGATGCGGCAGTTCACCGGCAACATCGACGTCCTGGCGCCCGGCGCGTTCCTGTCGCTGATCGTGCCGCTGGCGGTGTTCTTCGCCTTCCAGCGGTACTTCGTGCAGGGAGTGCTCGCCGGCTCTGTGAAGTGAGGGTGGTCCTCCACGGATCCGGCTAGGGACGGTGCCCACGGCCTGCGAGGCCGTGGGCACCGTCGTCAGGCGGGGGGACGGTCAGCCGGACTTGCGCAGGGACGCCGAATCCTGCGCGCCGTGCCGCAGGACGGCGTCCGGGTGCCCGATGGCCAGGCCGCTGGACGGGTCGAAGAAGTGCAGCCGGCGGGTGTCGACGGCGAGGTCCACGTGCTGTCCCGGGCGCACGTGCGAGCGGGAGTTGACCCGGGCGGTCCACAGCGCCTTGTTGTCGACCAGCGGGATCGTCATGTCCTCCTCGCCCTCGGCGGCGTCGGAGGCCAGGTCGGCGGTGTCCTTGTGCTCGACCGGCGGGGCGTCGATGGTGAAGATGACGTTGATCTCGCTGCCCAGTTCCTCGGTGACGCTGCTGCGGACCGCCATCGGCGCCCACTCGGGCTTGGCGTGCGCGGCGTCCTCGAAGTCCGAGGGGCGGATGCCGAGGACGATCTGGCGGCCGAGGTAGTTCTGCAGGCCCGGCCGGTCGCTGAGCACCGCGGCCGGCACCGGCAGCGTGTACCCGGCGAAGGCGACCTGGGCGCCGCCGTCGCCGGTGGTCAGGTCGGCGGTGACGAAGTTCATCGCGGGGGAGCCGATGAAGCCCGCCACGAACAGGTTGACCGGGTTGTCGAACAGCCGCTGCGGGGTGTCGACCTGCTGCAGCCTGCCGTCGCGCAGCACGCAGACGCGCGAGCCGAGCGTCATGGCCTCGACCTGGTCGTGGGTGACGTACACGGTGGTGACGCCGAGCCGCTCGTGCAGCTGGCTGAGCGAGGCGCGCATGGACACGCGGAGCTTGGCGTCCAGGTTGGACAGCGGCTCGTCCATCAGGAACGCCTGCGGCTGGCGGACGATGGCGCGGCCCATCGCGACGCGCTGCCGCTGGCCGCCCGACAGCGCGGCCGGCTTGCGCGCCAGGTACTGCTCCAGCCCGAGCATCTTGGCGGCGTCGCGGACCTTCTGCTTGATCTCCGCCTTCGGCGTGCCGCGCAGCTTGAGGCCGAACGCCAGGTTCTGCTCGACGGTCATGTGCGGGTAGAGGGCGTAGTTCTGGAAGACCATCGCGATGTCGCGGTCCTTGGGAGCGAGGTCGTTGACGACCTGCTCGCCGATGGAGATCTTCCCGCCGCTGATCTCCTCCAGGCCCGCGATCATCCGCAGCGCGGTGGACTTGCCGCAGCCGGACGGGCCGACCAGCACCATGAACTCGCCGTCGCGGATCTCCAGGTCGAGGCCGTCCACGGCTTTGACCCCGCCGGAGTACACCTTGTCGACCCGGTCCAGAACGATCTTGGCCATCGAAACCCCTTCATGGAAACGTTTCCATTATCCCCTGGCGAACAGGGGTTATGTTGCACTTCCCGGAGTAAACATTATGGAAACGTTTCCAGGGGAGGGGAGGTTGTGAGAAGATGATCGAAAACCCGGGCGGAGGGGCGGTGACCGGATGACGGGGCGGCCGGCGACGATCAAGGACGTGGCGGCGTCGGCGGGCGTCGGGATCGCCACGGTGTCGCGGGTGTTCTCCGGCTCCGGCTCGGTCAGCGCCGCCACCCGCGAGCGCGTCCTGGCCGCGGCCCGCGACCTGGACTACCGCCCGAGCGCCCTCGGCCGCGGCCTCAAGCTGCGCCGCAGCGGCGGCATCGGCCTGATCGTCCCCGACGTCACCGACCCGTTCTGCGCCGAGCTGATCGCCGGCGTGCTCGCCTGCGCCCGCACCCTCGGCGAGCACGTCATCGTGGACGCCGCGCACGGCGACCCGTCCCGCGAGGCCGAGATCGTCGAACGGCTGGTCGGGCAGCGCGTCGACGGCGTCATCGCGCTGCCCGCCGGCGCCGAGGCCGACTGGCGCGGCGCCGCCCGCGTGTGCTCCAGCGTCGTGTTCGCGGGCCGCGTCCTGCCGGGGCTGCCGGAGATCCCCGCCGTCCTCGCCGACGACGCCGGCGGCGTGCGGTCCCTCACCGAGTACCTCACCGGGCTCGGGCACCGCCGCATCGGGTTCCTCGGCGCCGCCCCCGGCAGCCCGTCGCGCGTGCGGGAGGACGCGTTCCGCGCCACCCTCGCCCAGCTCGGCGTACCCGTGGAGGAGGACCTGGTCGTCGCCGCCCGCCCGGCCAGCGACGCCGCCTACGCGGCCGCCGCCGGGCTGCTGCAGCGCCGCGACGACGTCACCGCCGTCCTCGCCGCCGGGCACCTGCTCGGCGAGGCCGCCGTCCTGGTGGCCCGCGAGCTGGACCTGCGGGTGCCCGCCGACGTGTCGATCGCGATGGTCGACGACGTCGCGTGGGCGGAGCTGTGCGACCCGCCGCTCACCGCCGTCGCCCGCCCCGCCCGCGACATCGGCTACCGCGCCTGCGAGACGCTGCTGCGCGAGCCCGCGCGCCGGGGCAGGGGAGGGCCGGTCCTGCTGCCGACCGAACTGGTCGTCCGCGGCAGCTGCGGACCGCTGCGCACCGCGCGCCGGTAACACCTCGGACCGCGCACCCGATGGCACCGGCGCACCGCGCGCCCGATCGCACCGCGCGCCGGCCGGGGGGTCGCGCCGCCGGCCGCCGTGGAAAAGGGTCCCGGAAACAGGCCCGGGCACGCTAGATTTCCCGCGTGGAGGAGATCGATCGTCAGATCATGGCGCTGCTGGCCGACGACGGGCGGATGAGTTTCACCGACCTGGCGAAGGAGACCGGCCTGTCGGTGTCGGCCGTGCATCAGCGCGTCCGGCGGCTGCAGAAGCGCGGAATCATCACGGGGTTCGCGGCGCAGCTGGACAGCCGCCAGATCGGGCTGCCGCTGACGGCGTTCATCTCGATCAAGCCGATCGATCCGGCCGCCCCGGACGACGCGCCCGACCGGCTCGCCCATCTGCAGGCGATCGAGGCGTGCCATTCGGTGGCGGGGGAGGAGAGCTACATCCTCAAGGTGCGGGTCGGGTCGCCGAACGAGCTGGAGGACCTGCTGCAGAAGATCCGCGCCGCCGCGAACGTCGCGACGCGGACGACGGTCGTGCTCAGCACCCCCTGGGAGTCGCGCCGCCCGCCGCTGTGACGCCGCTCAGCCGCCCGGCGCGAAGGCGTCCAGGGCCCGCAGCGCGCGGTCCATCGCGGCGCCCGTGTCCGCGTCCGGCCCGCTCACCTCGGGGTCGAAGTTGAGGTCGGCGAACGCCTCGGTCACCCCTTGGGCGGCGAGGTCCTCGAAGTCGCCGCGTATCTCCTCGGCGGACCCGGTGAGGGGACGCCGGCCCGCGCGCCCGGCGGGCCGCACCCGGACCGCGCCCCGGCACACGAACCGCAGCGCCGACGGGTCCCGCCCGGCCCGCTCCGCGGCCTCCCGGACGATCCCGATGGAACGTCCGATCGCCCCGAGGTCGGCGCGGCTCGAACTGACCCATCCCGCCGCCAGCCGCCCGGCGCGCCGCAGCGCGGGCTCGGCGCCGCCGCCCAGCAGGATCGGGATCTCGGGAGTCTGCAGCGGCTTCGGCTCCTGGACGACCGGCGGGATGTCGTAGAACTCGCCGTGGAACTCCGAGGGCTCCCCGGGGCCGCCGCTCCACAGGGCGCGCAGCGCGGCGAGGAACTCCTCCGCGCGGGCGCCGCGGTGCTCCATCGGCGCGCCGACCGCGGCGAACTCCTCGCGCATCCAGCCGAGCCCGAGCCCGAGGTCGAGCCGCCCGCCGCTGACGTGGTCGAGGGTGGCGGCCTGCTTGGCGAGCATCGGCGGCGAGTAGAACGGCAGGTTGAGGACGGCGACGCCCAGCCGCACGCGGGCGGTGTGCCCCGCCAGGTAGGCGAGCGTCACCAGCGGGTCGGGCACCCGGCGGTAGGTCTCGTCCGACGGCGCCGCGGGGTTCAGGACGCGCTGCAGCGTCCACAGGGAGTGGTAGCCGAGCTCCTCGGCGCGCCGCGCCACCCGCACCTGGTTCTCCGGCGTGGACCACGCTCCCGACACCGGCACGGCGAATCCGATCTGCACGGCGGCTCCTTCCCCCAGGCCACACTAGAGGGTCCCGGAGGAGTGTTCACGCAGCGTGTTCAGGGGGCGGTGGCGATGAAGCTGGAGTTGCCGAAGCCGACCTCGTCGCCGGGCCGGACGCGGGCCGGGCCGGTCAGCCGCCACCCGTTGACCCGGGTGCCGTTCATCGACCCGAGGTCGGAGATCATCCAGCCCTCGTCGGCCCGGTAGATCTCGGCGTGGAACCGGGAGACGGTCAGGTCGGTGAGGATGAACTGGCAGCCGGGCGCGCGGCCGACCACGATGCGCTTGAGGTCGCCGGGCGGCAGCATGAACCGCGGCAGCCGCGGCGCCCGCCAGGCCGCCTCGACCCGCGCCGTCACCTGCGACACCGAGGAGATGATGCCGGTCAGGCGGCGGACGACCCGGCCGGGGGGCGGCAGGTCGTGCACGATGTCGGCCAGCTCGGCCCGGTTGCGGGCCTGGAGCACCTGGTCGACGCGGCGCTCGAACGTCTCGTTCGACATCCGGCCCTCGGCCACGCGGTCGCTGAGGACGCGCAGAACCCGGTCCCGTTCCATGTCGGACGCTCTCACCGGGAATGAGGGCTGACCGTCCATAGCTGTGAGTATCCAGTCCCCATCGTCGGCTTGTCCAGGAAAGGACTTCGGCAGGGGACGGGTGATCGCCCTCACCCGCCCCCCACCTTTCCGACGGCGGACCGTCCGCGAAAGTTCGCGGGGACTTCGGCTACGACGACAGGAGGTCGCGGGCGATGTGGGTGATCTGGATCTCGTCGGTGCCGGCGTAGATCTGGAACGACTTGGCGTCGCGGGCGAGCTGCTCGACGCGGTACTCGCTCATGTAGCCGTTGCCGCCGAACAGCTGCACGGCCTCCTGCGCGACCTCGCTGGCGGCCTGCGCGGAGTACAGCTTCATCGCCGACGCCTCGGCCAGGGTGGGGGTGCGCCCGGCGCGCTGCATCTCGATGTGCCGGAACACCAGGTTCTGGACGTTGAGCCGCGCGACCTCCATCTTCGCCAGCTTCAGCTGGATGAGCTGGAAGTCGCCGATCCGCTGCCCCCACAGCTCGCGGGTCTTGGCGTACTCGACCGACAGCTTCAGGCACTCCTCGATGACGCCGAGCGCCATCGCGGTGACGCCGGCGCGCTCGGTGACGAAGTTCTGCTTGGCGGAGTCCTTGCCGCTGCCGGAGCCGGACGCCAGGAGCCGGTCGGCGCCGGCGCGGACGTCGTTGAGGAACAGCTCGCCGGTGGGCGAGGAGTGCAGGCCCATCTTGCGCAGCGGCCTGCTCTGGTCCAGGCCGTCCATGCCCCGGTCCAGGACGAAGGTGAGGATCTCGCGGTCGCGCGGTTCCCGCCCGTCGTCGAGTTTGCAGTAGAAGACGATGGTGTCGGCGTAGGGGCCGTTGGTGATGAAGGTCTTGCTGCCGTCGAGGACGTACTCGTCACCGACCTTCTTCGCGGTGGCCTGCATGCCGCCGAACGCGTCGGATCCGGAGCCGGGCTCGGTGATGGCCCAGGCGCCGACCTTCTCCAGGGTGAGCAGGTCCAGGGCCCAGCGCTCGCGCTGCTCGGGCGTCCCGCGCTTCATGATCGTCCCGGCGGCGAGGCCGAAGCTGACGCCCATCGCCGAGACCAGGCCGGGGGCGACCTTGCACAGCTCGACGATCGGCAGCATGGACATCGCCGGGTTGCCGCCGCCGGACCGTTCCCCGTCCCCGCCGCCGTCCGCGTCGGCGTCGCCCGCCGCGTCCCCCCGTTCCCGCTCCTTGCGGGCCCGGAAGGACGCGCGGGCCATCTCGTCCATGCCGAACGTCTTGTAGAGGCCGCGGAGCAGGTCGTACGGCGGTAGGTCGCCCGACTCCAGCGCGTCCAGGTTCGGCCGGACCTCGGCGTCGATCCAGCCGCGCACCGCGTCCCGGATCATCAGGTCTTCGTCGGACCACTCGATCATGCTCGTCTTGCCTTCCTGCCGGATACCCGACCCATCCAAGCAGAGTGCGCAAGCGAGCGCTTATTCGGGTGGCGGCCGCGGGCGTCAGCCGCCGAGGCGCACCACGTCGGCGATGACGCCGCCGTCCTCGGTCAGCCGCTCGGGGGACGGGCTGTCGTAGACGACCAGGACGCCGAGCCCCGCGGCGTCCGGCTCGTCCAGGACCGCGATGCCCTCGGCGTGGTCGTCGCCGTCGCCGTAGGGAAGGTCGCCCAGCACTTCCAGGTCCTCAGAGGTGACGATCTCGGGGGCGTCGGCCTTGGCCGCGCCCCGCCACCGCACGACCCGCACCGGCCCGTCCAGGTCCATGCTCGGCCCGGTGAGGACGAGCAGGTCGTCGCCGTGCGGGCACAGGTCCCGGATGCCGAGGCCGCCGAGGTCCATGAAGTGGGTGCGGTAGAGGGCCTCGCCGTCCCCGACCGGGAGCAGCCGCAGCCGCTGCGGGTCGTTCGGGTCGGTGCCGGGGCGGATCTCGATGAGGACGGCCCAGCCGCGCAGCACCGGCCCGCGCAGGCCGATGTAGAGGCGGTCCCCGTGGGCGGCGATGCCCTCGATGTCGATGCCGTTGTCCTTGCTCGGGATCGACAGGAACGGCGCCAGGTGCGGGTCGTCCTCCAGCAGGTCGGTGATGGAGTCCTTGCGCAGGCCGAGCACGGCCGCGGTGCGGCCGCCGTCCTCGCGGACGACCTCGGGCAGCCCGTCGCCGCCGCTGACCAGGGGGAGGCGGGCCAGGATGAACCGGTTGTCCTCGCGCACGACGGTGGCCAGCCGCTTGCGGGACTTCGCGTCGCTCTGCCCCGGCTTGATCTTCTTGCGCTTGAGGCTGTGCGACCCGATGGCCCACAGCCAGCCGTTGCCGCGCGCCAGGCCCTCGATGTCGGCCTCCTCGTCGGGGCCGGCGGGCAGCGGGACCAGGTCGGCGAGGTTCACGGTGGCGTGCCCGTCGTAGCCGTTGACGCGCCCGTCCTCGCCGACGACGGCGGTCAGCCGCTCGATGGTGGCCGTCTCGTCGCCCGCGACCCACAGGCAGCGGCCGTCCTGGCGCACGGCGGAAAGGTTGGTGTGCGTCTCGGCTTCGCGGCTTTCCTCGGCGAAGCGCAGCGTGACCCGGCGTTCGACATCCATTCGGAGATGCTCCCATAAAGGCGAGGTCAGAGGGACATTTGGCACGGTCCGGAACCGGCCGTCAGGTGTCCCAGCGGACGTCCAGGCGCGGCGGCTTGCGGAACACCAGGCCGCGCGGCCGCGCGGGCCGGGCCGGGTCGAGCCGCAGCCCCGGAAGCCGGTCCAGCAGCTCGGTGAGGGCCGTGCGGGCCTCCAGGCGGGCCAGGTGGGCGCCGAAGCAGAAGTGCGGGCCGTGCGCGAACGCCAGGTGCTCGGCGGCGTTGTGGCGCCGCACGTCGAAGCGGTCCGGGTCGTCGAACATGGCCGGGTCGCGGTTGGCTCCGGCGATCGACACCCGGACGAGGTCGCCCTCGCGCACGGGCGTCCCGCCGAGTTCGGCGTCGCGGGTGGCGTAGCGGTCCACGACCGACGCCGACGGCTCCAGCCGCAGCGACTCCTCGATCGCGGCGGGCAGCAGGTCCCGGTCGTCGAGGACGAGCCGGAGCTGATCGGGATGCCCCAGCAGATGCAGGACGGTGTTGGCGATCATGCCTTCGGTGGTGTCGATGCCGCCGAACATGAGGATCGCCGCGTTCGCTACGACCTCGGCGGTGGCCAGGGGGCGGGGCCCGGCCGGCGGCGTTTCGTTTTGCGCGGCCTCGGCGAGCAGCGACCCGGGACGCGACGCGGTGATCGCCTGCTCGACGGCCGCGCTGAGCAGGCGGTACGCCTCGTCCGCGCGCGCCGGGGCGGTGCCGCCCGCGGTGATGGCGGAGACGGCCTCGACGAACGCGCCGTACCAGGACCGGACGGTCGCGGGGTCGACCCCGTCCAGGCCCAGCGCCTCGGTGACGACGGCGACGGCCAGCGGCCCGGCCAGTTCGCCGCGCAGTTCGGCGCGGCCCGCGGGCGCGAGACCGGCGACGAGCCGGCCGGCCTCGGCCTCCACGAACGCGGTGAACCGCTCGCGGGTCCGGGCGGGCCGGAAGGGGCGCGCGAACGGGTCGCGGTGCCGGGTGTGGGTGGGGCCGTCCAGCGACAGCATGCTCGGCCCGACGACCTGCGCGGTGGAGAAGCGCGGGTCGTCGACGGTGAACGCGGCGGCGTCGCGCATCACCCGCAGCGCCAGGTCGCGGGAGGTCACCAGCCAGCCGTCCAGCGCCGGGAGCCAGGAGACGGGCTCGTGCGCCCGCAGCCGCGCCAGGTGCGGGTGCGGGTCGTCCTCGAGGTCGGCGGCGGTGACGGCCGCGCCGGCGGGGAACCGGGCGGTCGGGTCGGTAGTCATCCGCACGAGGGTAATCCGTCCCATTCCTGATCTACAACGTAAAGGCGCCGGGCCGGGTCACCGCGAAGCCAGCCCCGCCGCGGTCTCACGCGGCCCGGGACTGCTCCCGCCACCACTCCCGGCCCCGCTCCGGCAGCGTGTAGATCGGGTCGTGGTACTCGTACCGCCTGGTCAGCGCGTCGGGGTCGGACGCCTCCAGCCCGGTGCGGTAGTTCTTCGTCCAGTAGGAGACGCCGCGCTCGCGGTCGTAGCCGGCGAGCTGGTGCACCCAGCGCTTGCCCACGTAGGGGACGTCGCACACGATCCGCGGGGTGGCGAAGCCGGGCAGGTAGCCCATGATGGCGTGCTGCAGTTCCTGCGCCTCCCAGACCGCCAGCCGCCAGTGCTCGCTGTAGGGGATCATGTCGCACATGTAAAGGTAGTACGGCATGATCCCGGCCTCGTCCAGCAGCGCGAACGACAGGTCGAGCAGCGCGGCGGGGGAGTCGTTGACGCCGCGCAGCAGCACGCCCTGGTTGCGGACGTCGCGGATGCCGGTGTCGAGCATCGCGCGGGCCGCCTTCGCCACCAGCGGCGTGACCGACTGGGCGGCGTTGACGTGGGTGTGGATCGCGATCTGGGCGTTGCGTTCGTGCGCCTTGGCGGCGAGCCGCTCCATGCCGGCGCGGACGTCGTCCTGCAGCCAGTGCTGCGGCAGTCCCATGAGCGCCTTGCTGGCCAGGCGGATGTCGCGGATGCTGTCGATGTCGAGCAGGGAGTCGACGAACGACTCCAGCCTCGCCCACGGCATGTTGGCGACGTCGCCGCCCGAGACGACGACGTCGCGGACGCCGGGGGTGCGGCGCAGGTAGTCGAGCATGGCGCCGAGCCGGTCCGGCGGCTTGATGGTGAACTTGTGCTTGTCGACGTTCGGGGTGGAGTTGCCGACCAGGTCCATGCGGGTGCAGTGGCCGCAGTACTGCGGGCACGTCGGCAGCAGCTCGGCGAGGACCTTGGTGGGGTAGCGGTGGGTGAGGCCCTCGACGGCCCACATCTCGGCCTCGTGCAGCGAGTCGCGGGTGGCGTGGGGGTGGGACGGCCAGTCTGTGCGCCGGTCGCTGAAGACGGGGAGCATGTACCGCCGCACCGGGTCGGCGTGGAACGCCTCGGTGGAGGAGGAGTCCATGGTGTTGAGCATCTGCGGCGGCAGCAGCATCGACATCGTCGCGCGCTCGGCCTGGTCGCGTTCCAGGTCGGCGTAGAACGACTCGTCCAGCAGGTCGCCCATGACCCGGCGGAGCTGCCGCAGGTTCTTCACGCAGTGGGCGCGCTGCCATTGCGCCGACTCCCACTCGTCCGGCGTGACGTCGCGCCAGCCGGGCAGGCGCCGCCAGTCGGGCTCCTCCAGGGGCCGCCGCCGGTAGACGTACGGCTGGCGTGCGGTCTCTTCGGAAAGGACGGCCGCGTCCTGGTCCGGGTGCAGGGCAGTGGTCATCGTCGACCGCCTCCTCGCCTCATTGATCGCATAAAAATCTTGTATAGGGCCGACGTTACGGGAAGACTTCCGTTGGAACCAGTGATACCCGATATATCTTGCGTAAGACCATCCGGTTCAAGGAGAGGACGGGACGACGATGAGCGACGGCGGCGGCACCGGCACGGCGGTGGGGCTGCACCGGGTGCTGGAGCCCGCGGGCGTACTGCCGCAGGCGGCGCGGCGGCTGGACGCCGACCCGCGGATCCGGCCGGACGAGGTCCGCATCGGGGTCGAGCGGCTCAACCTGGACGCCGCGTCCTACCGGCAGCTGCACACCGCGCACGGCGGCGACCCGGACGCGATCCGCGCCGAGGTGCTGCGGATCGTCGGCGAGCGCGGCAAGATGCACAACCCCGTGACCGGGTCGGGCGGCATGCTCGTCGGCGTCGTCGAGGAGACCGGCCCGGAGTCGCCGCTCGGGCTCGAGCCGGGAGACCGCGTCGCCACGCTCGTGTCGCTGACCCTCACCCCGCTGGCGATCACCGACGGCCTGGCCGGCTGGGACGGGCTGTCGGAGCAGGTCCCCGCGCGGGGGCACGCCATCCTGTTCGCCCGCTCCATCGCCGCGGTGCTGCCCGGCGACCTGCCCGTCCCGCTGGCCCTCGCCGTCATGGACGTGTGCGGCGCGCCCGCCCTCACCCACCGCGTCGTCGCCTCCCGCGAGAGGGCCCCCGCCGTGGCGGTGCTCGGCGCGGCCGGCAAGAGCGGTTCGCTGTCGCTTGCCGCGGCCCGCCGCGCGGGCGCGTCCCGGCTGATCGGGCTCGTGCCGACCGCCGCGGAGGAGGAGCGGCTGGCCGCCGCCGGCCTCGCCGACGCCGTCGTCCGCGCCGACGCCCGCGACCCCGTCGCCGTCGCGGCGGCGATCGAGGGCGCGCACGGCGGGCCCGCCGACGTCACCGTCGTGTGCGTGGACGTGCCCGGCTGCGAGCACGGCGCGATCCTGGCGACCGCGCCCGGAGGCACCGTCGTGTTCTTCTCGATGGCGACGTCGTTCCCGGCCGCCGCGCTCGGCGCCGAGGGCCTCGCCGCCGACGTCACCATGCTCATCGGGAACGGCTACGTCCCCGGGCACGCCGCGGCCGCGCTGGACCTGGTGCGGTCCGAACCGGCGGTTCGCGCGTTGTTCACCGCCAGGACGGGGCACGATTCGGCACAATGACCGGGAAAGCCCCGGCAGCGGCGGGGACCACCCGATCATCGAGGGAGAGCCGAGCATGGCGAGCATCACCGAGGACCTGCGCGGGCGGGACCCCAAGGAGCGTCAAGCGCAGATCGTCGACGTCCTGGTCGACGCGTTCTCGGACCTGATGGAGCGCAGCCCCGCCGAGTTCCGCCGCCGCTTCCGCAAGATGGCCTCCGACCCGTTCGCGTTCTACCGCGGCAGCGCCTGCCTGTTCTACGCCGACATCGTCGGCGACGAGGACCCGTGGGCCGACGAGCGCACCGGCCGCGTGTGGATCCAGGGCGACCTGCACGCGCAGAACTTCGGCACCTACATGAACGACGACGGCGTGTTCGTCTTCGACGTCAACGACTACGACGAGGCCTACGTCGGCCACTTCACCTGGGACGTCAAGCGGCTCGTCGCGAGCCTGGCGCTGCTGGCCTGGCAGAAGGCGATCTCCGACGCCGACATCCGCCGGCTCATCGAGACGTACGTGCGCGCCTACGTCGACCAGGTCCGCAAGTTCGCCGCTCACCAGGGCGACGAGAAGTTCGCGCTGACGCTCGACACCACCGGCGGGTACATCCGCGACGTGCTGATCGCCGCGATGGGCGGCACCCGGATCGGCCTGCTGGAGGGCATGACCGAGGTCGACGGGCCCGACCGCAGGTTCCGCGACAGGTCCGGCGTGCGCCGCCTGGGCGACGCGGAACGCGCCAAGGTGGAGGCCGCCTACCAGGAGTACCTGACGACCATCCCGACCGAGAAGCGCTTCGGCAGCCTGACCTACCAGGTCAAGGACATCGTCGGCGCCTCCGGGTTCGGCATCGGCTCGGCGGGGCTGTCGGCCTACAACATCCTGGTCGAGGGCAACACGCAGGCGCTGGAGAACGACGTCGTCCTGTCGATGAAGCAGGGCAACGTCGCCGCCCCCAGCCGCGTCGTCGACGACCCCCGCATCCGCGAGTACTTCCGCCACCACGGGCACCGCACCGCGGTGTCGCGCCGCGCGCTGCAGGCCAACAGCGACCCGTGGCTCGGCCACACCCAGATCGACGGCGTCGGCTTCGTCGTCCAGGAACTGTCCCCCTACGAGGAGGACCTGGACTGGGGCGGCCTCACCGAGCCGGAGGAGATGCTGTCGGTCCTGGACGACCTGGGCCGCGCCACGGCCAAGGTCCACTGCGTGTCCGACACCGACTCCGACCACTCCCTGGTCGGCTTCCAGGTCGAGGACGCCATCGACGCGGTGATCGGCGCCGACGAGTCCGCGTTCGTCGAGGCCATGGTCGCGTTCGGCACCCAGTACGCCGAGATCGTCCGCGACGACCACAAGTACTTCGTCGACGCCTTCCGCAACCACCAGATCCCCGGCCTGTAGCCGGAAGCGCTCAGCGCGGGGACGGGCGGATCAGGAGGAGGGCTATGTCGTCGTGGCCCCGCTGGTCGGACAGGAGGGCCAGGACGCCGTCGGCGGTGTCCTCCAGGCTCGCCGACTGTGAGGCGACCAGCGCGGAGGCCAGCCGGGCGATGCCCTCGTCCACGTTGCGCATCCGGCTCTCGACCAGGCCGTCGGTGTAGAGGGCGAGGGTGGCGCCCGGCGGGATCGCCGCGGGCGCCTGCCCGTACTCGGGCGGGTGCGCCTCGTCCGACACGCCGAGCGGCAGCCCGTCCGGGACGGGGAAGTGCAGCGCCGTCCCGTCGGGCAGCGCCAGCAGCGGCGGCGGGTGGCCGGCGCACGCCACCTCGCAGCGCAGCGTGGCCGGGTCGCACACCAGGCACAGGCAGGTGGCGAACTGGGCGGCGTCCAGGCCCTGGGCGATCTGGTCCAGGCGCTCCAGCACCTCGCCGGGCGGGAACTCGCAGCCCGCCAGGGTGTGCGCGGCGACCCGCAGCTGCCCCATCGCCGCGGCGGCGGTGACGCCGTGGCCGACCGAGTCGCCGATCACCACGGCGATCCGGTCGCCGGGCAGCGGCACCACGTCGTACCAGTCGCCGCCGACGCCGCTGCGGGCCGGCAGGTAGCGGTGCGCGATCTCCAGGCCGGGCGGGACGGCGACGGCGGCGGGCAGCAGGGAGGCCTTCAGCGCCGTCGCGGTGCTGTGCTCGCGCCGGTACTGGCGGGCGTTGTCGATGCACGTCGCGGCGCGTGCGGCGAGTTCGGCGGCGAGCGCGGCGTCGGCGGCGGCGAACGGCAGCCGGCCGCGTTTGCGGCTGAACACCGCGAACCCGAGCGTGCGCCCCCGCGCGACCAGCGGCACCGCCAGCAGCGAGACGTGGTCGAGGAGGCCGTCGATGAGGCGGCCCGTGCGGTGGGCGAGGGCGTCCTGGATCGCGTCGCCGCCGAACTCGACCATGCGGCCGGTGGCCAGGCAGCGGGCGTAGGGGGTGGACGGCGGGTAGACGATGACCTCGTTGACGGGGAACTCGCGGGACCAGCCGCGGGGGTCGTCGTCGGCGAACGACACCGCCAGGCGCCGCACGACCGCCGATCCGTCGGCCTCGGCGTCGGGCCGGTCGTCGTCGGCGAGGAGCCGTTCCAGGACGTAGATGGCGCCGGCGTCGGCGAACCGGGGGACGGTGACGGCGACGATCTCGCGGGCGGTGCGGTGCAGGTCCAGGGTGGAGCCGATGCGGCGGCCCGCCTCGCTCAGCAGCTCCAGCCCGCCCGCCCACGGCGGCGCCACGGTCAGCGCGACGGACGCGGATCTGTCCGCGCCGGTCATCGGGTCGCAGGAGGCCGACAGGCCCGCGTCCGACAGCGGCAGGACGCCGCTCCACGGCCGGCCCTCGGCGGCGAGTTTGAGCGCGGCCGTCAGCGGCTCGGCGGCGGCGGGCCGGCCGAGCAGGTCGGTGAGCGCCGTGCCGAGCGCCTCGCCGGCGGTGCGGCCGAACAGGCGCGCGGCGCCCTCGCTCCATCCGGTGATCCGGCCGTCCGGGGCCAGCAGGACGGTCACCGGGGTCGCGGGTCTTTCGGACATTGGTCCTTCACTGTCCCGTTCGTCGGGGCCGCCTGGCGGTACCCGCGTTACGCTGATTCCGCCGCGGACGGCACCCCTCGGTCAAGGGAGAGACGATAAATGGACTCCGAGTGGATCCCCCCTGAGGTCGACAACCAGAGGCCAAGCGTCGCACGGGTGTACGACTTCCTGCTCGGCGGAGACCACAATTTCGCGTCAGATCGTGATCTGGCGACCGGGCTGCTGCGGGTCGAACCGCAGGCGCGGGAACTCGCGCAGGCGAACCGGGCGTTCCTGCGCCGCGCGGTCCGCACGATCGCCGCATCGGGCGTCGACCAGTTCATCGACATCGGGTCGGGCATTCCCACGCAGGGCAACGTGCACGAGGTGGCTCAGGGAGTCAACCCGGAGGCGCGCGTGGTCTACGTCGACAACGACGACGTCGCGGTGGCGCACAGCCGCACGATCCTGGCGGGCAACGACCGTGCGGCGGTGGTCCAGGCCGACATGCGCCGTCCCCGCGAGATCCTCGCCGACGAGGGGGTGACCGGCCTGATCGATTTCACCAGGCCGGTCGCGTTCCTGCTGGTCGCGGCGCTGCACCTGGTGAAGCCGGAGGAGGACCCCGCCTCGATCGTCGCCGCGCTGCGCGAGGCGGGCGTCCCCGGCAGCCATCTGGTGGTCTCGCACCTGACCTACGAGGCGGAACCGGGCAAGACCGCGGCGATCGGCAAGCTCTACGACCGCGCGACCTCCCCGGCGGTGGCCCGCTCGCACGCGGAGATCCTGCGGTTCTTCGACGGCTGGGACCTGCTCGACCCGGGCCTGGTGTACGTGCCGGTGTGGCGCCCGGACGGCGAGGTCGACGACAAGCCCGAGCGGTTCCTGATGTTCGGCGGCGTCGGCCGCAAGTAGCGCCCGGTCAGCGGCGGGACAGGACGCGGGCCACGGCGGCGGCGATCACCGTCACCAGGATCCAGCCCGCGGCCACCAGCGCGTAGGAGAACCACTGGTAGCCGCCCGCGGGGTCGAAGGCGCGCTGCTGTCCCAGGTCGACCAGGGGGAGCAGCAGGTCGAGGGTGTAGACGACGGGGTTGAAGTGCGGGGCCTCGTCCGCCTTGAGGGGCCGGGGCGGGTGCGCGCCGTACACCAGGCCGCCCGCCGTGACCAGCAGGGCCAGCCACAGGGCGGCGCGCCAGGGCTGGTAGCCGTAGGCGACGGTGGCCTCCTGCAGCAGGCCCCAGAACCGGCCCGCCGGGGTGCCGGCGCGGTGGGCGAGGCGTTCCTTGGCCAGCAGGACGCGGCGTGCCTCGCCGGGCTGCCCCAGGGCGGTGTAGTGCGCGGCCAGCCGCTCGTAGGGCTGGGGCTGGTGGCCTTCGGGGTCGAGGGCCAGCCAGCGCAGCCGCTCGCGGGCGGGCAGGCGCGGCTCCAGGCTCTCGTAGGCGAAGCCGTTCAACGACAGCGCCGGCGCCCATGTCCGCGGGTCGTCGCGGAGGACGCCGACGCGGGCGTGTGACAGGACGACCTCGCCTTGGACGGGTTCGGACGGCCGCAGGACGAGCTCGCCCGCCTGCAGGGTGGGGGCGTCCAGGGCGATGCCGCCGGGGTCGGCGAGCCGGGCGCCGGTCAGGTCGACCTGCGCGCCGACCTTGGTGCCCGACAACCTGACCCTTCCCGTCGCGTGCAGGTCCGTGCAGAACAGGTCGGCGGCGATCTCGGCCCGGGACAGCCGCAGGCAGGTGCGGCCGCCGGGCTTCTCCAGGCGGGCGCCGGTCAGCCTGAAGCGCCCGGCGATGCGGCCCACGACGGCGCGGACCTCGCCGCGGGCCCGCAGCCGCTCGCAGTCGACGGTGCCGCCGACGGTGATGTTGTCGGCGGCCAGCGCGATCCTCTCGCCGTCGCGCCGGGCGCCGCGGGCGGCGTCGAGGGTCGCCCCGGTCAGCGTGACGTCGTTGCCGACCCGTGCGCCGACCAGGCTGACCCGGCCGCCCGCCACGGTCAGGTCCGTGGCGTCGATGTCGTTCACCGTGACCTGGTCGGCCCACAGCGCGACGCCGTCCGGCGCGGACAGCGACGCGCCGTCGATGGTGAGGAACGTGCGGATCTGTGCGCCGGGCATGCGCATCTCGCCCTCGGCCGCGAATCCGCGCCGGGCGAAGAACGGGCCCTCGACCGTGAGGCCGCCCGCGCCCAGGGCCACGCCGCCGGGGTTGCGCAGGGCCGCCGAATCGAGCAGGACCTCGCCGTGGACCCGTGTGCTGCGCAGCGCGGTCTCGCCGTGGACGGTCAGCGCGGTGGCGTGGAGGCCGCCGCCGATCGTGGTGCGGCTGAGCGACAGGGCCTTCGAGGGGCCGGCCGCACCCATGATCGTGGCGTTGTTCAGGTTCAGCCGTCCTTCCACGCGGCCGCCGCGCAGCAGGACGGGCCCGTCGGCGCGGAACGCCTCGTCGGCGTCGACGTCGCCGTCCACGACCAGGCCGTCGGCGGCGACGGCGACGCCGTCCGCGCCGGGGCCGATCCGGGCGCCGCGCAGCGACACCTCACCGTTGATCTTGGCGCGGTCGAGCCTGACGCCGGCGCGGACGGTGCTGAGATGCAGGTTGAGGATGCCGTCCATGCCCAGCCGCGCCGCGTTGAGGCTGTGCAGGGACGAGTGCACCAGTCGCACCGTCCGGGCGGTCGCCTCGACCAGCCGGACCGGCTCGTCGAAGTGGCAGTACTCGCACACCAGCGCGCAGGGGACCTCGGCGCCGATGAGGTCGAGGCGGCCCCGGATCCGGGCGCCGCGCAACCGGACCCCGGAGCGCCTGCCCGGGTCCGGCGGGACCGCGCCGAGCAGCAGCGCGGCGATCACCTCGGCGCGGATCGTCCGGTCGTCGCCCCACTGCGGGGCGGCGGCGACGTCGTCCCTGCCGGGGTCGCCCGTGCGCAGGTCGACCCATGCGCCCCGTGGGAAGGTCTCCCACATCCGTTGTTCGGCCTCATTGAGCGGCGGCGTCGTCATGCCCCTGATTCTGGGGGAATCGGGGGATCGTCGGCGGGCGAAGGCGGCTCAGCGGGCGAACGCGGTTCAGCGGGCGAACGCGATCGCGGTGCCCGCGCTGACGACGACCGCGATGACCACCAGGACCAGCGAGGTGCTCAGCGGGTCGCGGCGCTCGGCCGGCTCGTGCGCCTTCACCGCCCGGGGGGCCGCGGGCTCCTCGCTCGGCGTGGGCCGCTCCGGCGCCGGCGGCTCCGGCGGGGCCGGCCGCGTCCGGGGCGGCGGCGGGGGAGCGGGCCGCGGGCGGGGCTCGGGGGGCGGCGGCTCCGGGGCCGGTGTCGCGGGCGGTGGCGGCTCGGGCGCCTCGGGAGACGGCGGGTCCGGCGGCGTCTCGGTCGGCGGCGGCGTCGGCGCCTCCGACGTGGGCGGCGGCGGGGCCGGGGGCGCGCAGCCGCCGGCGACGGGCCCGGCGTCCACCCCGATCTCCACCTCGATGCACACGCTGACCTGCGGCGTCGGGGACGGGTCGGCGAGCGCGGCGGGCGGGAGGGCGAACACGCCGGCGAGGGCGGCGGGCAGGACGAGGCGGCGGCGCACGCTCAGCCACCTCCGGCGATGCGCCGCAGTTCGGCGTGCAGGCCCGTGAACGCCTCCGGTCCGACGGCCAGGGCGCCGCTGAACACGTGCGAGATGTCGACGGTCAGGTACGTCCCGGCGGCGAGCAGCGCGGCCATCAGCGACAGCGGGACCAGCGCCATGCCGCGCGGGCGGGCGCCCGCCAGGAACGGCAGCAGCACGACCGCGGCCCCGGTCACGACGGTGACGGCGAGCAGCCCGGCGGGCGGCGTCGTCCGGGCGTCCATGGCGCGCTGCCGGCGGGCCGCGGAGATCTCGCCGAGATGGGTGAGCACGGTGGCGCGGGCGTCCTTGAGCTCGTCGGTGCCGCCCTCGACCGCGATGACGTCGCGGCGCAGGCCGTCCAGTTCCGCCCAGCCGCGGGGGCTGAGCCGTCCGTTCTCCATGAGCCTCCATTCGGGGCCGCGGACGAGGTCGACGTACTCGCGCAGCTCCCGCTGGACGTGCCGTGCGTCCGCCTCGGGCAGCCGCGTCGCGGCCCAGGACGCCTCGGCGATCGCCTGGCTCTCGGCGTAGGTGTTGGAGCGCGCGGCGTCCGACGACGTCCACGGCACGACGACGGCGATCGCGAACGCCAGCAGGAACAGCGCGGACAGCATCGCGCCGGCGTGCGAGGCGGTGGGGCCGTCGGGGTCGGGGTCGTCCAGGGCCCGGCGCGTGCGCCGCAGCAGCCGGCTCGTGATGATCACCACGGCGACCGCGCAGGCCGCGGCCGCACAGTAAACGATCATGTCCCTCCCGGAGAGCCGTTCACCGTCACCATCGGTGAGTGTAGCTTTACGGATCGTTGCTACCGGTGGGTTCCGCTTGGGCCTCACCTGAAGGTGAGGTGACCGCCCGGCCGGGGGAAGATGAGTCTGTGCACCGAAGGCAGGCCAGGGAGATCTCCTGCCAGTTCTTGTGAAATATGGTGTTGATGCCGGAAGATCTCCTGTAGATGACCCGGTATGAAGGATGATTGATGGAACCGGCCTGAGAGGGGCGGCTGCGTGAGGGGAGACGGCAATGGCGCCGCAGGGAAAGCTGGACCTCGACCCGGAGGTGGTGCGCACCGCCCGGCGGCTGGCCGCCCGGGCCGCCGAGCCCATCATCGACATGGCGCGCTCCCACACCACCGTCTCCGTTGAGCGGGCCCTGCTGCGGCTGGCCGGCCTCACCGGCGCCGACGACGGGGGGCGCCCCTGGGCCAACCACCTCGCCGACGCCGTCCGCGACCAGGTCGGCCTGGAGCACGGCGTGGCCCTGCCGGTCTGGGACGCGCTGCTGAACGGCCCGCACGGCTCCCTCGGCGACCTCGCCCAGGCCGCGGCGCGGGGACGCGTGTCGTTCCGGCTGCCGTCGGGAACCGACGCCGCGCACGCCCGCAAGGCCGCCGGGGAGGCGGCCCGCGGCGGGATCGCCCGCGTCGACCGGCGCCGCGTTGAACGGGACCGGCTGCTCGCCGAACTGCCGCCCCCCGACGCGGCGGACCCGCCCAGGCCGCTGGTCTACCTGATCGTGGCGACCGGCGACATCTACGAGGACGTCCCCCAGGCGCAGGCAGCCGCGCGCGAGGGCGCCGACGTCGTCGCGGTCATCCGCTCTACCGGGCAGTCGCTGCTGGACTTCGTCCCCGAAGGCGCCACGCGCGAGGGCTACGCCGGCACCTACGCGACGCGGGAGAACTTCCGGCTGATGCGGTCCGCGCTGGACGAGGTCTCCCGCGAACTCGGCCGGTACGTGCGGCTGACGAACTACGCGTCCGGGCTGTGCATGCCGGAGATCGCGACGCTCGCCGGGCTGGAGCGCCTGGACATGATGCTCAACGACTGCATGTACGGGATCATCTTCCGCGACATCAACCCCCGCCGGACGTTCATCGACCAGCGCTTCTCCCGGCAGATCCACGCCCGCGCCGGAATCACGATCAACACCGGCGAGGACAACTACCTCACCACCGCCGACGCGGTCGACGCCGCGCACACCGTGATCGTCAGCCAGCTGCTGAACGAGCGGTTCGGGCACGAGGCGGGCCTGGCCGACGCCCAGCTCGGCCTCGGCCACGCCTTCGAGATCAACCCGGCGATCCCCGAGTCGTTCCGGCTGGAGCTGGCGCACGCCCAGCTCGTCCGGGAGCTGTTCCCCGGCGCGCCGCTGAAGTACATGCCGCCGACCAAGCACATGACCGGCAACATCTTCGCCGGCTACCTGCTGGACGCCTTCTTCAACCTCGCCGGCGTGATGACCGGCCAGTCGATCATCCTGATCGGGATGATGACCGAGGGCATCCACACCCCCTGGCTCTCGGACCGCGACCTGGCGCTGGAGAACGTCCGCTACGTCCGCGACGCCTGCGGCGGACTCGCCGAGGACTTCATGCCCCGCCCGGACGGCATGCTCGTCCAGCGCGCCAAGCGGGTGCTGTCGGAGTCGGTTGAGCTGCTGGAGCGCGTCAGCGACGACGGCCTGCTCACCGCGATCGCCGAGGGCACCTTCGGCGTCACCCGCCGCCCGCCCGACGGCGGCAAGGGCCTGGACGGCGTCGTCCCCCGCGCCGACGGCTACGTCAACCCGGCGATCGAGATCCTCGACTCCGAGGACCCGCACGCCGCCCGCCCCGCCGACACCGCTGAGCAGGAGGTGCCCGCATGACGGTCCAGAGCCCCGGAACCGGTGCGCAGACCCCGGTCGAGCCCGCCGACACCCGGCAGGTGATCCGCCCCTACGGCGACACCACCGGGGACGGCATGGTGCAGATGTCGTTCACGCTCCCGGTCCCGGCCGGCAAACGCGCCGACGCCGCCGCGCTGCAGCTCGCGGGGAAGATGGGCCTGGACCCCGCCAGCGTCGTGCACGCCAAGCCGATGGGTCCGGACTTCACGTTCTTCATCGTGTACGGGAAGGTGCGGCACCTCGTCGACTACGCCTCCATCCCCGTCCCCGAGGAACGCGCCTACCCGCTGCTGACCGCCCAGGAGGCGAACCTGGCGATCCGCGGCGCGCTGAACCGGCGGCTGGTGGTCGTCGGCGCCTGCATCGGCACCGACGCCCACACCGTCGGCATCGACGCGATCCTCAACGTCAAGGGATTCGCGGGGGAGAAGGGCCTGGAGTACTACCGCGAGATCCAGGTGGTCAACATGGGCGCCCAGGTCACCGTGGCCGAGCTCGTCGAGCGCGCCAAGGCCGAGGACGCCGACGCGGTCCTGGTGTCGCAGGTCGTCACCCAGCGCAACGCGCACCTGCACAACACCAAGCAGATGGCCGCCGCGTTCCACGCCGAGTACCCGACCGCCGTGGCCGGCGGCATGGGGCGGCCGCTGCTGGTCGTCGGCGGCCCCCGGTTCGACACCGTCACCGAGGCCGACCTCGGGGTCGACCGGATCTTCGGCAAGGGCACCACGCCGGCCGAGGTCGCCAGCTACCTCGTGCACGCCCTGCTCCCCGGCGAGACCCCGGCGGGCGACGACGATCCGGAGGACGAGTCATGAGCGACCCGCGCGAGGGGCTGGCGGTCACGCACCGCCGCTACATCCCCTACTCCCACGCCCACTACGCGGGCGACCTGGTCGACGGCGCCTACGTCCTCGGGCTGTTCGGGGACGCGGCGACGGAGCTGTGCGTCCGCACCGACGGAGACGAGGGGCTGTTCGCCTCCTACTCCGACGTGCAGTTCCGCGCCCCGGTCCGCGCGGGCGACGTCCTGGAGACCACCGCCGTCCTCGCCCGCGCCGGCACCCGCAGCCGCGTGATGGAGTTCGAGGCCCGGGTGGTGTGCCGGGGCCGCCCGGACAAGGGGGAATCGGCGGCCGAGGTGCTGCCCGACCCGATCGTCGCGGTGACCGCCACCGGAACCGTCGTGGTCGCCCCGCCCGGCCCTTGAAACCGGGCGGGGCGCCCGCCCGCCGCACCCGTGATCGTCGATCTTTGACCGGGAAAACGCACACCTCGCGATCATGGCGCTGAGCTGGGGGAACATGGAGTCGCCGCAGAACATGCGGCGGTTGACAAGGTGGCTGGAGCCGGTAGTTTTGCTGCAGTCCAGCACGGGACTCACCGATCGGCCGCCCGAGGCGCCGCCGGGCACCGCGCCACGACGGGGACGGGGGATCACGCTCAGTGGTCAACGCCGCGCCCGCCCGAGCCAGCGCGGTGATCCGGAGCCGTGCCCGGGCGGAGCCGCCCGATCGCGCGGGGGGTTGGACCCGGGAAGGGCCCGGACATCCAGTAGAAAACGGACGCTCGTTCTCACCGCCTGTGGGACGACTCCGGCCCGACGGGTGTCGCGGGCCCTCTTCCGTGTGCGCGCCCCCATCCGTGTGCGCCCTCACATTCCGCGGGTGCCGCCTCCGTGTGCAACCTCCGCCTGCCGCCTCTTGCGTGTGCGCCGCCTCGCGACCCGCCGCGGGCCGTGACCGGCAGAGGGCCGTGGTCGCCGTGACGGCCCGAGCCCGGTAGCGTTCCCGGAAGGGAACGAGGGAACGAGGTGGGACGTGGCCCAGGAGACCCTCCCGGATCGGTCACCGGCCAAGAGCACGGTCACCGGCACGGGCACGGGCGGTGAACCGGGCGGCGCGATACGCCCGGGCTGGGCCGCCCGCCTGAGCGACGGCGTGCGCCGCGGCGGCCGCGCGGGCTGGCCGCGCACGCTGCTGGCCGTCGCCGCCGGGCTGGTCATGTGGCTCGCCTTCCCGCCCGCGGACCTGACGCCCCTGGCCCCCGCCGGCGTCGCGCTGCTCACCCTCGCGCTGCGCGGCCTGACCGCTCGCACCGGCGCCTGGCTCGGCTTCGTCGGCGGCGCCGCGTTCTTCATTCCCGTCCTGGAGGGCATCGTCCAGATCGGCCCGGACGCGTGGATCGTGCTCGCCCTCGTCCAGGGCCTGTACTTCCTGCCGCTCGGCGCCGGGATCGCCATGGTCACCCGGCTGCCCGGCTGGCCGGTGTGGACGGCGGCGCTGTGGATCGGCGAAGAGCTGATCCGCGGCCACGTCCCGTTCGGCGGATTCCCGTGGGCGCGGCTCGCCTTCAGCCAGACCGCCACGCCGCTGACCCCCTACGCCTCGCTGGGCGGCGCGCCCCTGGTCACGTTCCTGACCGCCCTGATCGGCGGGCTGCTCGCCTACGCGGCCGTCGCCGCCCACCGCGCCCGCACCGCCATGACCGCCCGCCCGGACGGCGAGTCCGCCGCGGACGCCGACCGGGTCGACGCCGACCCCACCCGGGACGACGCCGAGGGGGACGAGACCCCCGAGACCGCCGAGACCGGCGTGGACGGCGAGCAGGCGCCCGGGACGCGGGCGGGATGGCGTCCCCTGGTCCCCGTCGCCGCCTCCCTCGCCGTGATCGCCGCCGTCGTCGGGGGCGGGATGCTGATCCCCACGCCCACGGCCGGGCGGCCCGTGACCGTCGCCGTCGTCCAGGGCAACGTTCCGCGCCTCGGCCTGGACTTCCTCGGCCAGCGCAAGGCCGTCCTGAACAACCACGTCGAGGCCACCCACGAGCTGGCCGCGCGGGTCCGCGCCGGGAAGGTCCCGCAGCCGGAGCTGGTGGTGTGGCCGGAGAACGCCAGCGACCTGGACCCCTACACCGAGCCGGAGGCCTACACCGCCATCGACGCCGCGGTGAAGGACGTCGGCGTCCCCGTCCTGGTCGGCGCCCTCACCGACACGCCCGACGGCGAGAAGGTCGAGAACCGCGGCATCGTGTGGGACCCGCAGACCGGGCCGGGCGACTACTACGTCAAGCGGCACCCCGTCCCGTTCGGGGAGTACCTCCCGTTCCGCGACGTCCTCACCAAGCTGATCACGCGGTTCGAGCGGATCCCGCGCGACTTCGCCAAGGGCACCCGTTCCGGCGTGATGCAGCTCGGCCCGGTCACGATCGGCGACGTCATCTGCTTCGAGGTCGCCTACGACAAGGAGGTCCGCGACGTGGCGCGCGGGAACCTCCTGGTCGTGCAGACCAACAACGCCACCTACGGCAGGACGAGCCTGCCGCCGCAGCAGATCGCGATGTCGCGGCTGCGCGCGGTGGAACATGGCCGTACGATCTTGGTTGCCGCGACCAGCGGGATCAGCGCGATCGTCGCCCCGGACGGGCGGATGATCGACAAGTCCCGCGAGTTCGTCCCCGACATCCAGGTCGAGACCGTCCCGGCGCGGACGGCCACCACCCTGTCGGACCGGCTGGGCGCCGCGCCCGAGTGGGCGCTCGCGGCGCTCGGGCTCGGCGCGATCTTCGCGGCGGCATGGACGGCGGCGCGCGAGAACGAGGGGAACTGACACCGATGGAGATCCCAGCCGACCTCGGCCGGGTGCTCGTGATCATCCCGACCTACAACGAGCGGGACAACATCGAGGGCATCGCCGGCCGGGTACGCGAGGCGGTGCCGGCGGCGGACGTCCTGGTGGTCGACGACGCGAGCCCCGACGGCACCGGCGAGGTCGCCGACGCCATGGCCGACAAGGACGAGCAGATCAGCGTCCTGCACCGCGAGGGCAAGGACGGTCTCGGCCCGGCCTACATCGCCGGGTTCCGGTGGGCCGCCGAGCGCGGCTACGACGTCATGGTCGAGATGGACGCCGACGGCTCCCACCAGCCCGAGGAGCTGCCGCGCCTGCTGGCGGCCCTGGCGGACGCCGACCTGGTCATCGGGGCCCGCTGGGTCCCGGGCGGCGAGGTGCGCAACTGGCCCAAGCGGCGCGAGGCGCTGTCGCGCGGCGCCAACACCTATGCGCGGCTGATGCTCGGCATCCCGCTGCACGACGCCACCGGCGGCTACCGCGCGTTCCGCGCCGCGACGCTGGAGAAGATCGGGCTCGATGACGTCGACTCGCGCGGCTACTGCTTCCAGATCGACCTGGCGCTGCGGGCGCTGCGGCAGGGGCTGCGCGTCGTGGAGGTCCCCATCACGTTCGTCGAACGCGTCCACGGCACCAGCAAGATGAACCGGGACGTCATGGCCGAGGCGGCGCTGCGCATCACCCAGTGGGGCGTATCCGACCGCGCCGGCAGGCTCCGCCCACCCCGCTGAACCCCGGACCCCACCGAACCCCGCGCCCCGGCTGAACCGCGGCCCCGGCCGAATCGCCGGGCCGGCCGAACCGGGCCCCGGCTGAACCGCGCCCTGGCTGAACCGTGGTCCGGCCGAACCGTGGTCTGGCCGAACCGCCGGGTCGGCTGAACCGCGGCCCGGCCGAATCGGGGCTCCGGCCGAATCGCCGGGCCGGCCGAACCGGGCCCCGGCTGAACCGCGCCCTGGCTGAACCGCGGCCCGGCCGAATCGGGGCTCCGGCCGAACCGGGCCCGGCCGAGTTGCGGCCCGGCCGGACCGCCGGGTCCGGGGATTCGCGGGTCCGGTGGGTAACGAACGGGCGCGGTGTCGCGTTGTACGGGATGAGGCTTTCGACGACCCCGAAGATGGAGCCATGCTGCCGCTGCTGATCGTCCTGGCGTTCGTGCTGGTGCCGGTCCTGGAGATCTACGTCCTGATCCAGGTCGGCGAGGTGATCGGCGCCTGGCCGCTGGTCGGGCTGCTGGCCGCCGAGGTCGTCCTCGGCGCGTGGATCATCCGGCGGGAGGGCCTCCGCGCGTGGGGCGCGCTGTACGACACCGTCCGCAGCGGCGTCCTGCAGGACCGGGAACTCGGCGACGCGGTGCTGGTCATGGCCGGCGGGGTGCTGATCATGCTGCCCGGCCTCATCACCGACGTGCTCGGCGCCGTGCTCGTGCTGCCGTTCACCCGGCCGCTGCTCAAACGGGCGATGTCGGCGTTCGCGGCGCGGCGGATGCGGGCGGCCGAGGCGCGCGGCGTGAGGTTCCCGCCGCCCGGCGTCGGCGGCGCCGGATTCGATCCCTTCGGCGCGCGGCCGGGCCCCGAGCGGGTGGAGACCCCGCCCGGGCCCGTGGTCCGCGGCGAGGTCGTCCACGACGACGACACGACCTCCAAGACCTGACGCCGAACCCCGCCCGCAGGCGTCCCACCCGGCCCTTCCGGGCGTCCCGCCCGGTCTCTCAGGCGTCCCGGCGGGCGAACAGGGCACCGCCCGCCAGCAGCGCCGCCGCCGCGTACCCGGCCAGGACGCCCATCCCCGCCCACGGCCCGATCGGCAGCAGGTCCAGGTCGCGGGTCGACTGCACGGCCAGGCCCGCCGACATCGGCGCCAGCCTTTCCAGGCGCTCCTGCCACCGCGCGTCCCCGATGAGCCGCGTGATGATCGGGACGATCCACAGCAGCGCCAGGACGGCCGTGACGGCCGCCGCCTGCTCCCGCACCGCCGTGCCCACCCCGAGCGCCAGCAGCGCCACCAGCACCAGGTAAAGGACGGTCCCGGCCGCGGCGCGGGCCGTGGGCCCGTCCGTCAGCGACAGCGGCGGGTAGCCGCTCGCGGCGGTGAACCCGTTGCCGGGCGCAATGCCCCGGCCCGCCGCCAGCGACGCCAGCACCCCGGCCGTCCCCGCGGCGGCGACGGTTCCGGCGACGACGGCGGCCTTGGCGGCCAGGACCGTGCCGCGGCGCGGGACGGCCGCCAGCGTCGCTGTGATCGTCCCGGTGGCGTACTCGCCGCCGACGGCCAGCACGCCCAGCACGATCGCGGCGACCTGCCCGACCTGGACGCCCGACAGCGACAGCTTGGGCAGGTCCTCCCGGCAGCCGGCGGGCGTCGGGCAGTGGGAGGTGTCGACCGCGCCGGTCACCGCCGCGCCGACGGCCAGCGTGATCCCCGCCAGGGCCGGCAGCAGCCACATCGTGCTGGGCAGAGTCCGCAGCTTCGTCCACTCCGCGCGCACCGCGCGGGCCGCCACCGTCACGCGTCCCGCCGCCTGACCAGCCACAGCGCGGCGGCCAGCGCCACCGCCGTGTAGGCGCACAGCACACCGAACCCGGCCCACGGGCCGATCGCCCGGTCGAACCGCGTCACCGTCTGCTGGATCGCGAACCCGGCCGCCGGCGTCAGCCGCTCCAGCCACCGCGCCGCCGACAGCGGCAGCCCGGTCGCCACGATCTGCGGGACGAGCAACAGCAGCAGCACCACGGTGATCGCCGGTGCGCTGCGGCGCACGATCACGGCGACCGCCAGGCTGAACACAGCGATCACGCCGAGCAGCGCCGCCGTCCCGAGGACGGCCCGCAGCACCGCCGCGTCCCCCAGCGGCGGCGGCGCCATCCCGTTCGAGCGCATCAGCGGCCCGGCCAGCAGTACCGAGCCGAACGCCGCGACCAGCCCCGCCGCCAGCGACACCAGCCCCGCCACGGTCGCCTTGGCGGCCAGCACACGGCCGCGCCGCGGGCTCGCGGCGAACGTCGTGCGCAGCATCCCGCGCCGGTACTCGGCCGTCACGAACAGCACCGCCAGCGCGACGATGGCGGTCTGGCCGATGAGGACGCCGGTGAGCATGGTCTTGGTGGCGTCGTGGGCGAACGCGTTGTGCCCGATGTCGCCGAACCCCGACAGCGTGAACGTCCCGCCGGACAGTGTGCGGCCGGTGGACACCGGGGCGGCGGGACCGCCCGGTGCGCCCCGGTCGCGCCAGGCCGTGCCCGGCTGCGACGGGGACACCGACACGTGGTCGAACGTCGCCGTGGTGTCGGCCGGCTCCGCGGTGACGGACTCGCTGCCGAACCGCCGCTCCACCTCGATCGCGTCCCGGACGGCGACGAACATGCCCGCCTGCGCGGACCGCGGCAGCCCCTCCAGCCGCACCGACCCGACGCGGCGCCAGTCGCGTCCGTCCGCGGACTCGTAGCCCGTCACGGTCGTGCCCGAGCGGGTCAGACGGAGCCAGCGCGGCACGCTCCCCGTCCCGCCGCCGGCGCCGTCGCCGCGGTAGCCGGTCTGCAGCCTGACACCGTGCCCGGGCGTCACCATCAGCGCCGCGTACGGGGTACCGCGCTCGGCGCTGCCCCGGATCATCAGCCCCGCCTTCGCCCACTCGCCCCCGCCGTTCTGGGACGTGACACGGGCGACGACCGTGCCGTCCCCGGCCAGCGGCCGGTAGGTGAAGTGCCCCATGTCGAAGATCTCCGCACGGGCCGGAGAGACGGTCCCCTCACCGGTGCCCGTCGACACGCTCCCCGCGGCCGTCAGCAGAGCGACGAGCACCGTCAGCGCGACCGCCGTCATGAGCGTCAGCACCCACCGCGGGACGGTGCGGAGCTTGGTCCACTCGGCCAGCAGCAGCCGCCCGAACCCGTCGCGGGCCTGCGCCCCGACCGTGCTGCGGTACGACACCGGCGCGGTCACTGGGCCTCCCGCCCGGCCGCGGCCTGGAACTCCACTGCGTCCCTGGTCAGCTCCATGTAGGCCTCCTCCAGAGTGGCGCGGTGCTCGGAGATGCCGGTGAACGCCACTCCGGCATCGGTGAGCAGTTCGATGATCTGCTCGGCGGGCGGGCCCGCGACGGTCACGGTGTCCCGGCCGGTCGCCGTGACGGTGGCACCCGCCCGCGCCAGCACCGTCATGGCCTCCTGCCGCTCGGCGGTGCGCAGCTCGACCCGCCCGCCGGACGCGGCGGCCAGCAGTTCCGCGACGCCGGTGTCGGCGATCACGCGGCCCCGCCCGATCACCACCAGATGGTCGGCGCCGCCCTCCAGCTCGCTCATCAGATGGCTGGACACCAGCACCGCGCGGCCCTCGGCGGCCAGCGACCGCAGCAGCCCCCGGATCCAGGTGATGCCTTCGGGGTCCAGGCCGTTCACCGGCTCGTCGAACATCAGCACCGGCGGGTCGCCGAGCAGCGCCGCCGCGATCCCGAGCCGCTGCCGCATGCCGAGCGAGAACCCGCCGGCCCGCCGCCGCGCCGCGCTCGCCAGCCCCGCCAGCTCGATGACCTCGTCGACGCGGCGGCCCGGCAGGCCGTTGGCGTGCGCGAGCCACCGCAGGTGGTCGCGGGCGCGCCGCGCCGGGTGCACCGCCGACGCGTCCAGCATCGCCCCGAGCCGGCACAGCGGCGTGCGCAGCGTCCGGTACGGTCGCCCGCCGACGAGCGCCGTCCCCGCGTCGGGCCGGTCCAGCCCCATGATCATCCGCATGGTGGTGGACTTGCCGGCGCCGTTCGGGCCGACGAACCCGGTGACCCGCCCCGGGCCGACCGTGAACGAAAGGTCGTCCACGGCGAGCGTCGGCCCGTACCGCTTGCGCAGGCCCCGCACTTCGATGGTTGCTTCCATGACCGGGAGGCTACGGACCGCGGCGGGGCCGGGGCGTCACGCCGTGGAGCCGTTCACCGCGGGCGGCGGCGGGGGACCGGGCGTCCCCCTGGGGAGGGACGCCGCCGCGCCGCCGTCACCGCCACAATGGTCTCCGTGGGGCGGAGCGCTGAAGGGGCCGGGCGCCGGCCGGGGCGGTGGCCGGTGGTGGGCGCGTGCCTGGCCGCGGCCGGGGCCGCCGAGGCCGTGTACCGCACGCACGGATCCGGGGCCGTGCTGGCGCCGGCGATCCTGGTGGACGTGGCCGCGACGCTGCCGCTCGTCCTGGCCCGCGACCGGATCACCGCCGCCGCGGTCGCGGTCACCGCCGCGGCCGCCGCCGCGTGCGTCCTGCACGGCGGCGTCGCCGTCGCCGCCCTGGCGGCGCTGGTCACCGCCTGGGCCGCGCTCGTCCGCCGCGTGATCGTGCGGCGCCGCGCCGAGGCCGCCGCGCTGGACGCCTCCCGCCGCGCGTTCGAGGAGACGCTCCTGGAGCACACCGCGCGCGGCGAACGCGCCCGCATCGCCCGCGAACTCCACGACGTCGTCGCCCACCACATCTCGATGATCTCCGTTCAGGCGGAGACGGCCCGCCTCGCCGTCCCCGGCATGCCCGACGAGGGCGCCAAGCGGCTGCTGGCCATCGGCGACACCGCCCGGACCGCCCTCACCGAGATGCGGCGGCTGCTCGGCGTGCTGCGCGAGGACGCCGGCGCCGAGCCCACCCGCCTGCCCCAGCCCGGCCTGCGGCAGCTCCTCGACCTCGTCGACGAGACCCGCGACTCCGGCGCCGCCGGCGTCCGGCTGATCCTGCGCGGCGGCGTCGCCGCCCTCGACCCGGGGCTGGAGCTCGCCGCGTACCGGATCGTCCAGGAGGCCCTGACCAACGCCCGCAGGCACGCCCCCGGAGCCGCCGTCGACGTGGAGGTCGAATACACGCCGGAGGCGCTGCGCGTCAGCGTCCGCGACAACGGGCCCGGACCGGCGCCCGGGATCGCCCCCGCCGGTCACGGCGTCCTCGGCATGCGCGAACGCGCCGCCGCCGTCGGCGGGGACCTGCGCGCAGGCCCCGGCCCGGCCGGCGGGTTCCTGGTGGAGGCGACGCTCCCGGCGGCGGAGCCGCCGTGGCCGGGGGAGACGCCATGACCGGAAACGCGGACGGCCGGGGGAGACGTCATGTCCGATGAGAACGTCCCGTCCGAGGAGGGCGCCGGGGCGGTGCGGGTGGCCGTGGCCGACGATCAGGAGGTAGCCCGGGCCGGGTTCGGCGCCCTGCTGGGCACCCAGCCCGACCTGGACGTCGTCGCCACCGCCGCGGACGGCGCCGCCGCCATCCGCGTCTGCCGCGAGCACCGGCCCGACGTCGTGCTGATGGACGTGCGGATGCCCGTCATGGACGGCATCGAGGCCACCCGCCGCATCACCGCCGAACCCGGCGCCCCGCGCGTCCTGATCCTGACCACGTTCGACCTCGACGAGCACGTCTACGACGCGCTCGTCGCCGGCGCCAGCGGGTTCCTGCTCAAGGACGTCACCGCCGAGCGGCTGTTCGACGCCGTCCGGGTCGTCGCCGGCGGCGAGGCGCTGCTCGCGCCGGCCGTCACCCGCCGCCTCATCGGCGAGTTCGCCCGGCTGCGGCCCCGCCCCCCGTCCGGGACGCGGCACGTCCTGGACGCCCTGACGCCCCGGGAGACCGACGTGCTGCGCCTGGTCGCCGAGGGCCTCACCAACGGCGAGATCGCCGCCCGCCTCGTCGTGGGGGAGGAGACGGTCAAGACCCACGTCAGCCGCGTCCTGCGCAAGCTGGGGCTCCGCGACCGCGTCCAGGCCGTCGTCGCCGCCTACGAGAGCGGCCTGGTCCTGCCCCGGACGGGCCGCTGAGTCCCGCGCCGGGGTTCCGGGCGCCCGGACATGGGACGGGCCCGCACCGGCATCCGGTACGGGCCCGTCCCACTCGAAGAAATCAGATGCTCACGCCGACTTCCTGCGCCCAGCCCGCAGGATCTCCAGTCGCTCCGCCAGGACCTCCTCCAGGTCCTCGACCGTTCTGCGTTCCATGAGCATGTCCCAGTGGGTCCTCGGCGGCTTGCCCTTCTTGGTTTGGGGCAGTTCCCCGTCGACCCGCAGGGCCGTGGCGCCGCAGTTGCGGCATTCCCAGGTCATCGGCACCTCGGCCTCGGCTGCGAGCGTCACGGTGAACCGGTGGCCCTTGGTGCAGGTGTAGTCCACCTCTTGCCGAGGGGCGAGATCGGTGTTGCGATCGTTCTCGTAGCTCGTCGCTCCGAGTCGGGTGCCGCGAAGTGCGCGCTCGGCCATCGTCACGTGCCTCCCAGACGGCTTGCGGTCTTGCCCTGACCAACGCTGAACACCATGACAAGATTCCCGCACCCAGGGTGATCCAACCCTGCTGTTTCGGCCGCACCGGGCCGCCGGTGAGGAACGTCCCGCTCAGACGCTAGTTACGGGATGTGAGCACCTCGTCGATGAGCCCGTAGTCCTTGGCCTCGGCGGCGCTGAAGAAGCGCGCGCGGTCCAGGTCCCGGCGCACGGTGTCGGGTTCGCGCCCGGTCGCCTCCGCCAGGATCGCCTCGGTCTGCGCCCGTAGCCGCAGCACCTCGCGGGCCTGGATGTCCAGGTCGGTGGTGTAGCCCCGCGACACCTCGATCGCCGGCTCGTGCAGCAGGATCCGCGCGCCGGTCAGCGCCGCCCGCCGGCCCGGCGAGCCCGCCGCCAGCAGGACCGCCGCCGCCGCCCCCGCCTGCCCCACGCAGGTCGTCTCGATCGGCGGCGCGACGTAGCGCATCGTGTCGCAGATCGCCAGCATCGCCGTCAGCGACCCGCCCGGCGAGTTGATGTACAGGGCGATGGGGCGGTCGGCGTCCATGCCCTCCAGCGCCAGCAGCTGCGCCGTGACGTCATTGGCACTGGTGTCGTCCACCGGGGCGCCGAGGAACACGATGCGGTCCTCGAACAGCTTGTTGTAGGGGTTGGTGTCCTTGCGCCCGAAGTTCGTCTGTTCCTCGAACTCGGGGACGAGGTAGCGCCTTTCCGCGCGCGTCATGTGCCCACCCGGTCGGTGCTGTCGATGACGTGGTCGACGAAACCATAGTCGCGCGCCTCCTCCGCCGTGAACCATGCGTCGCGGTCCCCGTCGGCCTCGATCTGCTCCAGCGTCCGGCCGGTGTGGAACGCCGTCAGCTCCGCCAGGGTCCGCTTGAGGTACAGCGACTGCTCCGCCTGGATCTTGATGTCGGACGCGGTGCCGCCGATCCCGCCGTGCGGCTGGTGCATCATCACCCGCGAGTGCCGCAGTGCGTAGCGCTTGCCCGCGGTGCCGGCGCACAGCAGCGTCTGGCCCATGGAGGCGGCCATGCCCATCGCGACCGTGGAGATGTCGTTCGGGACGAACCGCATCATGTCGTAGATCGCCATCCCGGCGTCGACGACGCCGCCGGGGGAGTTGATGTAGATCGTGATGTCGCGCCGCGCGTCCTGCGCCGCGAGCAGCAGCAGCTGTGCGTTGACCCGGTTGGCGACCTGGTCGTCGATCTCGGTGCCGAGGAACACGATCCGCCGCGCCAGCAGCCGCTCGTACAGCTGCGCCTCCGCCAGCTGGGGCAGCTCCGCGACCTTGGCCCGGGACCTTCCGACATACGTCTCCGCCCGCCGGGGCAGGTCGTTCTCCGGGGCGTCGAACATGGGTCCTCCTTTGATCATCTGTACATAGCGTACGCTAGGTACGTATGCGGAGCGTACATCCGCGCGCCAGGAGGGACCAGGAAAGTTCGCTATACGATGAACAGCGTGGAAAAGCCGGTAACGGAGGCACGCAAGGAGTTCGCCGATCTGGTGAACCGGGTCGCCTACACGGGGGAGCGCGTGGCGCTGACCCGCCGCGGGAAGATCATGGCCGCCCTCGTGTCGGCGGAAGACCTCGAGCTGCTGGAGAGCCTGCGCGCCGGGCGGCTCGACCTCACCCAGTTCGGCCCGGTGGCCCCGCAGGAGGAACGGCCTCAGCACGGCCCGCTGCGGATCGCGGCGGAGTACCGTCCGGGAGGTCCGCCGCGCCCGCCGGGGTTCGGCCCCTGACCGGGCGGCTTCGGGGCTCCCGGTCGCGGAACGCGGCGCGGCGGCCGGACGCGGCGCGTCAGCCGGTGGTGGCGGCGTCCGGCCAGAGGTTGCGGGACATCATGATGCGGCGCAGTTCGACGATCTCGTCGGTCATGATGCCGTCGATGCCGAGGTCCAGGAGATGCTCCATGGCGGCGGGGTCGTTGACCGTCCAGGCGTGGACCTGCAGGCCCAGTTCGTGGGCGCGGGCGATGAACGACTCGGTGACGAACGGGACGGGCCCGAGGCCGTAGGGGACCTGTGCGCACGCGACGCCGGTGGCGGCGAGGCGGATGAGCTTGGCGGCGGGGCCGCCGTAGGACTTGGCGCGCAGTGCCATCACGCCGCGCGGATCGAGGGCGGTGCACACGTCGCGGTCGGTGAACAGGGGGAGGCGGGCGCGCATCTGCGCCAGCCGGCGGGTGGAGAAGGACGTGATGCACACCCGGTGCCAGGCGTTCGCGCGGTGCAGCGTCGCGGCGAGGGGGCCGATGACCGGGGCGTCCTTCAGGTCGATGTTGACGCGGGCCTCGGGGAACGAGCCGAGGATCTCCTCCAGGCGGGGGATGGGCTCGGTGCCGCCGATGCGGGCCTTGGCGACCTCGGCGTAGGGCAGGCGCGCGATGGTGCCCGTGCGGTCGGTCACGCGGTCCAGGGTGCGGTCGTGGAAGGCGACGACGACGCCGTCCGCGGTGGCGTGGGCATCGGTCTCCAGGTAGCGGTAGCCGAGGTCGACGGCGCGCTGGAACGCGGCCAGGGAGTTCTCGGGGCGGCCGTCCGCGCCGCCCCGGTGGGCGAAGGGGATCGGCCCGGGGTGATCGAGGAATTCGTACGTGCGGCGCACGCGTCCGATTATGGCGGACCGGTCGCCCCGACTGGACCTTACTACGTAAAGGCGCGGGGCCGGAACGTCCGGTGCTAGCGTCGCCACGGCAGTCGATCAGCGAGGGAGCACGCGCATGGCGGACGTGAACGACTACCGGGCGACGTTCGAGCTCGTGGACGCCGACGGTGACGGGTACATCTCGACGGACGAGCTGAAGAACCTCATGGCCGCGCTCGGTGAGGAGGTCACCGGCACGCGCGCGGTGGAGGTGGTCGTGGCCGCCGACGCGAACCGGGACGGGAAGATCTCCCTGGAGGAGTTCACCGCCCTGATGGAGCGGACCGCCCGCCCGAACTGACCGCCCGGACCGGCCGGGGGTGGTCAGCCCGCGCGGCGCCGGAGCTTGAGGGCGTTGTCGGTGCGCGTCATGACGCGTCCGTCGGGGGCGGTCTGGACGCGTTCGTGCTCGCCGCTGCGCAGGACCTCCCATTCGCCGTCCGGGAGGCCCATGGACTTCAGGACCTCGTCGGCGGTGGGCAGGTGCAGGCCGGGGTGGGCGTCGGGGTCCCAGGGTGGGGGGCCGGCGTGCCCGACGATGAGCAGCGTCCCGCCGGGTGCGACGGCCGCGGCGGCGGCGCGCAGGATCTCCTCGCGCGGCATGCCCTCCTCGGGGGAGTGCAGGAACTGGGCGGAGACCAGGTCGTAGGCGCCCTCGGGGAACGACGCGCCGAGGTCGTGGCGGCGCCAGTCGACGCGGTCGGCGACGCCGGCCGCCTCGGCGTGGCGCGCGGCGCGTTCGAGCGCGACGCGGGAGATGTCGGCGGCGGTGACGCGCCAGCCCCGCCTCGCGAGCCAGATGGCGTCGGCGCCTTCGCCGCATCCGAGGTCCAGGGCGGTGCCGGGCTCCAGCCCGGTGATCTCCTCCACGAGGACGGTGTTGGGCTCCCCGCTCCACAGGTGGTCGTGTTCGGCGTAGCGGGCGTCCCAGAATTCTTCGCCGGTGGTGTGGTCCATGGTCCGATGATGCGTCGTCACCGCCTCGTTCGGCGAACCGTGTTGCCGTTTCCGCAAACCGAGCAGGTAGAGGGCGCCGAGGACGGCCGGTGCGGCGGCGAGGGCGTAGCAGGCCGGCAGCGGCAGCACGTCCAGGAGCATGCCGGTCGCCGCCGTGCCGCCGGCCGCGCCGAGGTTCAGGGCGGTGTTCACCCAGGCCGCCGTCCGGGTGCGCGCGCCGGGCGGCGCGGACGCGTCGGCGAGCAGGTAGGCGGCGGTGAGGGTGGGGCCGACGAAGAGCCCGGCGGCGCACGTCAGCAGGGCCAGGACCGTGAGGGTCGGCGCGAGGCCCGCGGCGGCCAGGGCGATGCCGAGCGGAAACAGGAGCGCGGCGAGGCGGCCGCGTCCGGGCGGGGTCCGGGCGGCCGCGCCGTAGACGAGGCCGCCGAGGGTGCTTCCGACCGCGAGGGCGGCCTCCACCCAGGCGGCCGCGGCGGGCTGGTGGTGGCGGTGGCTGAACGCCACGGCCAGCAGGGCGGTCGAGCCCAGGACGACGCCGGTGGCCGCGGCGGCGATGGCGGGGGCGGCCGGGATCGCGGGCATGCGCGGGCCCCGGTGGCGCCCGCGCGGCCGTGGGCGCGCCGCGGGGGAGGTGATCAGGCCGAGGGTGCCGGCGGCGACCAGGGCGGCGCTGAGGGCGATTCCGAGGGACGGTGAGGCGATCACGGCCAGCAGCCCCGCCAGGAGCGGTCCGGCGACGAACACGAGTTCCTCGGCGACGGTGTCGAGGCTGTAGGCGCGCCGCAGGAGCGGTCCGTCCTTGAGGAGGCCGCTCCACAGCGTCCGCATGACCACGCCGAGCGGGGGAGCGGTGACGCCGGCGGCGATGGTCAGGGCCGCCAGGAGCGGGACGGGGGTCCCGGGCCGCCAGGTGAGGGCGGCCAGGGCGGCGAGGGCGACGGTGTAGCCCGCGGCCATCGGGGGCAGGGCGCGGCGCGGGCCGTGCCGGTCGATGAGGGCGGCGCGCAGGGGCGTCAGGACGGAGACGGTGAGGCCGAGCAGGGCCATAAGCCCGCCGGCCTTGGCGTAGGAGCCCGTGGAGGAGGTGAACGCCAGGGTCAGGGACAGGAAGACCGTCCCGTAGGACAGGCGTCCCAGCAGGACCAGGCTGAAGGTGCGGAGAGCGTGCGGGGTGCGCAGGACGGCCGCGTACGACGCAGTCATGGGAGGGGTGTTCCTCAGAAAGGCCCCGGTTCGGGACGGTTTGCGGGGACGCCGGGTGCCGCCGTCGCGTTCGCGGCGGCGTGGGGCGTCCTACGCGTATATGAGGAACTGCACGGGCCGATGGTAGCGCCTCGGGGGCGCCGGGCGTGCGGTCAGGTGCGGGTGAGGCGCCAGGTCTCGGGGGACCGGCAGGTGCGGGCGAGGCCGCGGATGGTGGCGCGTGCGGGGTCGCGGGCGATGGCGATGGTGATGCCCATCTCGGCGGTGAGCCGGCCCGGCAGGGAGGGCAGGCGGGCGCCGCCGCCGGTCAGCAGGAGCCCGCCGCCGCGGGCGGTGCGGCGCAGCGGGACCGGCAGGTCGGTGAGCATGTGCCGGATCCCGGTCGCGATCTGTCCCCGCACGTGCTCGGGGAGGCGGGGCAGGCTGTGGCCGGCCCGGTGTTCGGGCAGGTACTGGATGGACCTGGCGGCGTGGACGCGGCCCCGCATGATGACGGCGGCCTCGACGATGCCCGCGCCGATGTCGAGGATCAGGCGGGGCCGGGGGTCGGCGGGGTCGATGCCGGCGCCGATCGCGGCGGCGAGCGGCGCCTCCATGGTGCGGACGGGGCGGCCGGCGGCGGCGCGGACGGCGGCGGCCGCGCGGTCGGCCTGGGCGCCGCTGGCGGCGGCCGGCACGGCGAGCAGGACCTCGCGGAGTTCGCGTTCGGGGTCGGCTTCCAGGAGGGTGAGGCGGGTCAGCCGGGTGCAGGCGCCGGCGTCGGTCACCATGCCGTGCTCGATGGGGCGGGCCCGGGAGGCGCGGGTCGCGCGGCCGGCGGGGGCGGGGCCGCCGACCGCCGAGGGGCGGTCGACGAGCACGTCGCGGGCGGGCAGCGTCGCCCGGATGCGGCTGCTGCCGAGGTCGAGGGCCGCGTGCGGGCCGGGCGGCGTCAGGGTGGGCATCAACGCCGTCGTTGCTGGCACTGCACGCAGCGGCGCGCGTAGGGGAGGATCTCCAGGCGGCCCGCGGGGACGGGTTCGCCGCAGTCTTCGCACATGCCGTAGGTGCCGGCGTCGAGGCGGCCGAGGGCGGCGTCGATCTCCTCCAGCGTGCCCTGCAGGCTTTCGCGGCGGGCGAGGAAGCCCTCGCTCGTGCCGTCCTCCTCGTGCTCCAGGACGGCGAGCTGCGCGATCCGGGTCTGGCGCTCCTGCCGGAGCAGCTCCCGGGCCCGGCGGGCCTGCGCGCCGTCCGGCGGGTATCCGCCGGGGGCGCCGTTGACCGCGCTGTTCACCGTCATGTTCCTCGGGCTCCCCTCGTCGCCAGGGTTACGGGCTGGCCAACCTTCACCATGGACGGCCGGGGAGCGTTCGTCCATCCGGTCTGACACCCATTTCGAGGGGGGTGCGCCATGTAGCCGGGTCAGGCGCTCCATTCGCGGCGGCGGGCCTCGGCGAGGGCGATGGCGGTGGCGACGGCGACGTTGAGGGAGCCGACGCGTCCGATCTGGGGGATGTAGGTGACGGCGTCGGCTGCGGCGAGGAGGGCGGGGGAGCAGCCGTGGTCCTCGCCGCCGACGGCGAGGCAGACGTCGCCGTCGAGGGGCGCCTCGTGCAGAGGGACGGCGTCGGTGGTGAGTTCGACGGCGATGAGGCGCAGGCCCTCCTTGCGGACGGCGGCGGCGGCCTCGGCGGGACCGCCGGCGTGTTCCCAGGGGACGAGGCGGTCGGTGCCGAGGGCGGTTTTGGCGACGTTGCGGTGGGTGGGGGGTGTGGTGTTGCCGGCGAGCCAGAGGTGTTCGACGCCGAACACGGCGGCACTGCGGACGATGGACCCGACGTTGAACGGCTGGGTGACCGATTCGACCAGGAGGCCGAGGCGGGCGCCGGTGCGGCGCCGCCAGTCGCGGTTGAGGCGTTTGACGTCGGTGGGGCGCAGCTGCCTGCGCTCCTGCGCGGGGCCGGGGGTGGTCATGGGGTGGGGCCTTCCGTGCGGGGTGCGACGCGCAGGACGCGGTAGGCGGACCGGGAGGCGATCCGTTCGGTGGGGAAGCCCTGGCCGTTGAGCCACCGCTGGAGGGAATCGGAGCCGAGGTGCTTCTGGACGACGAGGTGGGCGTCGCCGGCGGGGGAGAGGCGGGGGAGCCAGGCCAGGAGGAGGTCGTGCAGGGCGGCCTTGCCGATGCGGATCGGGGGGTTGGACCAGATCGCGGCGAAGCGGAGGCCGGGGTCGATCTCGTCCCCCGGACAGAACCTTACATTGTCAAGGCCCGCGGCTTGGGCATTGCTCTCAGCAAGCGCCAAGGCTCGCTGATTGACATCCACTCCCCAGACCCTCGCCTGCGGCGAGCGCTTCGCCAGGGTGAGGGCGATCGGGCCGTATCCGCAGCCGAGGTCGAGGAGGTCGCCGGCCTGCGGAGGGGCGGGTGCGGTTTCGAGGAGGACGCGGGTGCCGGGGTCGACGCGGTCGGGGGAGAACATGCCGCTGTCGGTGTCGAGCCGCAGGTGCAGGTCGGGCAGGACGAGGTCGACGGAACGGCGGCGTTCGGCGGCGCCGGGCCGTTCGGCGAAGTAGTGTTCCCCCACGTCGGCCGACCGTATCAGCGTCCGGCGGGTACCGGCGCCGGGGACCGCCGTCAGGGCAGGCGGGAGAACCAGGCCAGCGAGGCGCCCGCGGCGCCGAGCGCGAACAGCAGGGCGATGCCGGTGTAGCGGGCGGCGACGTCGCGGTGCTCGGTCTTGAAGCCGAGGGAACTGCCGATGTTGGTGTAGACGTCGCGGAGCTGGTCGGCGTCGGCGGCCTCGTAGGCCTTGCCTTCGGTGCTGTCGGCGAGGGCGCGCAGGGTCTCCTTGTTGACCGAGACGCTGGTGGTCTCGCCCTCGATGTCGACGGTGCCGTAGGGGGTCCCGAAGGCGATGGTGGAGACGGGGATCTGGGCGACGCGGCTGGCGTCGATGGCCTCCTGGACGGTGCGTCCGGTGGTGTTGTCCCCGTCGGACAGCAGGACGATGTGGGAGGGCGGCGGGTCCTGGCGGGCTTCGGCGTCGAAGGACCGGACGGCCTGCAGGGAGGTGAAGACGGCCTCGCCGATGGCGGTGCGCTTGGCGAGGACGAGCTGGTCGATGGAGGCGACGGCGGCGTTGCGGTCGGCGGACGGCGCGGCGACGAGGTTGGCGCTGCCGGCGAAGGCGACGACGCCGACGTTGAAGCGTGCCGGGAGTTCGCCGATGAAGGTCTTGGCGGCGGCCTTGGCGGCCTCGAAGCGGCTGGGCGGGACGTCCCTGGCCATCATGGACAGGGAGACGTCGACGGCGACCATGATGGTGGCGCGGTCGCGGGGGACTTTGACGGAGTCGGCGGGGCGCGCGAACCCGACCAGCATGAGGGCGATCATGACGAGGAACAGGACGGCGGCGACGTGCCGGCGCCAGCCGGGTCGTTTGGGGGCGACCTGGGACAGCAGCGCGAGGTTGGTGAAGCGGACCGCGTAGGTGCGGCGGCGGAGCTGCAGGAGCGTGTAGGCGGCGGCGAGGAGCGGCAGGAGGCCCAGCAGCCACAGGCGTTCGGGTGACAGGAAGGTCATGGTCGCGCTCCCGCGGTACTGACGGACCGTCCTCCAGCCCCCGAGCTCCGCTCGACGGATCGGCCTGCGGCGCGGCGCTGGCGGAGGGCGAAGCGGGCGATGTCGCTGATCCAGTCGCGGTCGGTGCGCAGGACGAGGTGGTGGGCGCCGCTGCGGCGCAGTGCGTCGCGGTTGCGGTCGCGTTGCGCGGCGGCCGCGGCGGCGTACCGTTCGCGGACGCGGCGGTTCAGGACGATCTCGTGGGCGGTTCCGGTCTCGGGGTCGGTCATCTCGACGAGGCCGACGTCGGGGAGGTCGAGTTCGCGGGGGTCGATGATCTCGATGGCGAGGACCTGGTGGCGGGCGGCGAGGCGGCGCAGGGGGCGTTCCCAGTCGGGGCGGCCGTGGGCGGCGGCCGGGCCGGTGGGGTCGGCGGGGTCGAGGCCGGGGGTGGGGTCGCCGCCGTCGGGGGCGAGGAAGTCGGAGATGACGACGCGGAGGCCGCGGCGGGTCTGGCCGCGGTCGAGGGAGGTGATGGCGGCGGCGAGGTCGTGGGGTGTGGCGGCGGTGGTGCGGGCGGTGCCGGCGTCGGCGTTGCGTGGGGTGCCGTCGTGGACGGATTGGGAGTCCAGGGCGGCTTGGAGGAGGGCGTACATGGCGGCTTTTCCGGTGCGGGCGGGCCAGCGGCGCATGCCGTCGGAGTGCAGGAGGTAGGCGCCGGCGCGGTCGCCGAGGCGGACGGTGAGGAAGCCGACGGCGGCGAGGGCGGCGACGGCGAGGTCGCGTTTGATCATGGTGCCGGTGCCGAAGTCCATGCTGGGGGTGAGGTCGACCAGGGCCCAGGCTTCGAGTTCGTGGTCGGCGATGAGGTCCCGGACGTGGGGCGTGGTGGTGCGGGCGGTGACGGCCCAGTCCATGTGGCGGACGTCGTCTTCGCCGGGCTGGTAGAGGCGGGCTTCGGCGAGTTCGGTGCCGGGGCCGGGGAGCAGGCCGAGGTGTTCGCCGTTGAGGAGGCCGTCGAGGCGGCGGGTGACCTGGAGCTGGAGGCGGCGCAGGGTGCGTTCGGGGGCGAGGTGGGCGAGTTTGCCGCTGCGCCGGCGCCGCGGCGAGCTCGATGGGCGGCCGGTGGGGGGCGGAGGCCGGTCGCCGGTCATGCGGTGGTCACCGCCGCTGCTGCGTGGTTCCACACGACGCGGGGCGGGGGGACGGCGGTGACGATCTGGGCGATGACGTCGGCGGTGTCGACGCCGTCGGCGAGGGCGTCGAAGGTGAGGACGAGGCGGTGGGACATGACGTCGCGGGCGACGGCGCGGACGTCGTCGGGCAGGACGTAGTCGCGTCCGGACAGCAGGGCGAGGGCGCGGGCGGCGGAGGCGATGCCGAGGGTGGCGCGGGGGCTGGCGCCGATGTCGATGACGCCGCGCAGGTCGGGCAGGCGGTACTGCTCGGGTTCGCGGGTGGCCATGACGAGGCGGACGATGTAGTCGGCGATGAGTTCGTGGACGGCGACTTGTTCGGCGGCGCGCTGGAGTCCGGCGAGGCCCGTGGTGTCGAGGATCTGGGCGGCTTCGGGTGGGTCGACGCTCATCCGCTGGAGGATCTGGAGTTCTTCGTGGGCGGCGGGGTGGTGGACGTCGATCTTCATGAGGAAGCGGTCGCGCTGGGCTTCGGGGAGGGGGTAGACGCCTTCGGATTCGATGGGGTTCTGGGTGGCCAGGACGATGAAGGGGCTGGGGAGGGGGTAGGTGTTGCCGCCGAGGGAGACCTGGTGTTCGGCCATGACCTCCAGGAGAGCGGACTGGACTTTGGCGGGGGCGCGGTTGATCTCGTCGGCGAGGACGAAGTTGACGAAGACGGGGCCGAGTTCGACGTCGAACTGTTCGGTGGAGGGGTGGTAGATGCGGGTGCCGACGATGTCGGAGGGGACGAGGTCGGGGGTGAACTGCAGGCGGGCGAAGGTGCCGCCGACGACTTTGGCGAGGGTGCCGACGGCGAGGGTCTTGGCGACGCCGGGGACGCCTTCGATGAGGCAGTGGCCGCGGGCGAGGAGGGCGACGATCATGCGTTCGACCATGTGGTCTTGGCCGACGATGACCTTCTTGACCTCGGCGAGGGTGTTCTGCAGGAGGGCCGCGGCCTCGTCGACGTCGGTGGCGGCGATGGTCATTGTGGGTTTCCCTCACTGTGCCTGGGTGCCGGGCTGGGCGCCTTTACGACCCTACGCGATCACTTGTACCCGTTCGCCGGGGATACGTGCGCGTTGCCGGTGATCGGTTCGGGGGCCGGGGGTGCCGGGTGCGGCGGGTCGTTGTTCGAGCCGATGGTAGGGCGTGGTTGTTAGTGTTGCGGCCATGTCGAGGCCGTTGCCCCCGGGTGATCCTGCTCAGCTGGGGCCGTTCCGCTTGTCTGCGCGTTTGTCGGAGTCCGCTGCCGGGATCGTGTTCCTGGGGGTGGACGGTGAGGGGCGGCGCGCGAGTGTGGCGGTGCTGAACCGGGGTGCCGCGGGGGATGCGGCGGCGCGGGACCGGTTCCGTGCGGCGATCAATGCGGCGGTGCCGGGGCGTGGGCGGGGCTGGGGGCCGGGGGGTGCGGCCGGGCCGGGTGCGGGTCCGGGTGATGCGGCGCCGGTGGTGGCGGCGCAGCCGGATGGGCCGGCGCCGTGGGTGGCGACGTTGTACGAGGCGGATCGTGCGGGGGCGGAGCGGTTTCTGGAGCCGGTGGTGTTCCAGGGGTCGGGCCGGTCGTGGTGGGGCGGGCGTCGGCGTGGGCCGCAGTTCCAGCCGTATTGGCTGGGGTCGGGGGAGCCGGCGTTGGAGCGTCCGGGGCCGCCGCCGGGTGCGGGTCCGGTGCCGGTGGGGGAGCGTGCGCCGGAGCGGAATCTGGTGGCGGCGACGGTGGCGTTGGCGGCGGCGTTGCTGGTGCTGGCGTTGTTGATGGGGGTGTTGTTCGCGTGTCAGCCGGAGGTGGAGGAGCCGCCGCCTCCGCCGCCGGAGCCGACGCCGACGTTCGAGCGGCCTTCGCCGTCGCGGACGCCGACGTCGCCTTCGCCGTCTCCGTCGTCTCCCCCGGCGCCGACGCCGACGCCGTCGGGTACGGGGACGGGGCCGGGTGACGGCGGGCCGCTGTAGCCGTCCGGTGGTGGTCGCCTGTTGGTAGGTGATTGCGCGGATGGGCGGTTGCGGGGGCGCTGGGGGGTGCGGCTGGCGGCGGAGGTGCGCTGAGGAGGCGCGCTGAGGGTGCGTGCGCGGATTTGGCACTTTCTCATGATCACTTCTGGGGTGGCCGGTCGTAGCCTGGGGCGATGACGGCACTGGATGAGTTCGCCGACCGGTATGTGGACGAGTTCGCCGCGCTGGACCCGTGCCTGGCGGCGATGATGGGGATCTCGGGGCAGGACGGGCGGTTGACCGATTACGGCCCGGACGGGGTGTCGGCGCGGGCGGATCTGGCGCGGCGGTCGCTGGTGGAGCTGGACCGGGTACCGGCCGGCGGCGGCGGGCGGGTGGCGGCGGCGGTGCTGCGGGAGCGTCTGCGGGTGGACGTGGCGCTGGGCGAGGCGGGTGTGCGCGACGGTGTGCTGGACACCATCGACGGGCCGGTGCAGCGGATCCGGACGGCGGTGGAGTTGCTGGATCAGGGGGCGGAGACCGATTGGGAGGCGGTCTGCGGGCGGGTCGGGGCGGTGCCGGGTGCGCTGGGCGGGTTGCGGGTGACGCTGGTGGAGGCGTGCCGGGCGGGGCGGTCGGCGGCGCGGCGGCAGGTCGTCCGCAATGCGGGTGAGTGCCGGGATGTTCCGGCGTATCTGGCGGGGCTGGCGGCGCGGTACGGGGACGGGCCGCTGCGGGGGCGGCTGGATGCGGCGGTGGCGGCGGCGTCGGCGGCGCTGGAGGAGTTCGCGTCGTTTCTGACGGGTGAGCTGGCGGGGCGGGCGCCGGTGCGGGATGCGCTGGGGGCCGACCGGTACCGGCTGGGGGTGCGGGATTTCCTCGGGACGGACCTGGATCTGGAGGAGACGTACGCGTGGGGGTGGGAGGAGCTGGCGCGGATCGAGTCGGAGATGGCGGACGCGGCGGAGCGGATTCTGCCGGGTGAGCCGCTGCCGGTGGTGCTGGCGGCGCTGGACGCCGATCCGGCTTATCGGATCGCGGGGGCGGAGGCGTTCCTGGCGTGGATTCAGGGGCTGGCCGATCGGGCGATCGAGGATCTGGACGGGGTGCATTTCGACGTTCCGGGGCCGTTGCGGAGGATCGAGTGCCGGGTGCCGCCGGTGGAGTCGGGTGTCTACTATCTGGCGCCGGCGGAGGATCTGTCGCGTCCGGGGACGGTGTGGTGGACGGTGCGTGATCCGTCTGCGGAGGTGGTGACGTGGACGGTTCCGGCGACGATGTTCCATGAGGGTGCGCCGGGTCATCATCTGCAGTTGGGCGTCACGACGCTGAATCCGGGTTTGAACCGCTTCCAGCGGGTGGCGGGGGAGTTGCATCCGGGGCACTGTGAGGGGTGGGGCCTGTACGCGGAACGGCTGATGGACGAGCTGGGGCATTACGGGGATCCGGCGCATCGGCTGGGGATGCTGGCGGGCGGGCAGCAGTTCCGTGCGGCGCGGGTGATCTTGGACATCGGGATGCATCTGGAGCTGGAGATCCCGCGGGGGGCGGGGTTTCATGAGGGGGAGCGGTGGACGCCGGAGCTGGGGCTGGAGTTCTTGCGGGCCCATATGGGTCCGGAGTCGGGTGCGCCGGCGGTGTTCGAGATCGACCGGTATCTGGGGCGGCCGGGGCAGGCGATCGCCTACAAGGTGGGTGAGCGGATCTGGCTGGAGGCGCGGGAGGCGGCGCGGCGGCGCGCGGGTGCGGGGTTCGATTTGAAGGAGTTTCACCGCAGGGCGCTTGATCTGGGGCCGATGGGCCTGGATCTGCTGCGTGCGGAGCTGGCGCGCCCTTGACCGGGCTGCCGGGTGACCGGGTGCTGCCGGGTGTTTCAGGGTGGGGTGGCGGGCGTGGTGTGGGTTTCCATGCCGGTTTCGCGTAGCCACCGGTGTCCGCTGCGGCATTGGGTGGGCGCCGGTTCCGTGCTCGCCGCGTCGGGGTCCGCTTGGCTGATGTCCGTTGCGGTGCGGGTGGCCGGGGTGCCAGGTTCGAGTGGCGTGTCGGCGTCGGGTGGCGTGTCGGCGGTGGCGCTGCCGACGTGGCAGGCCTTCTCGTCGCCGGGTTCGATGATCTGCTTGTCGTAGCGGGGCGGCCAGCGCAGCAGGATGCGGCGGCCGCAGGTGGGGCAGGCCCATTCCTCGTGCCCGGACTGTGCGGCTTGGGTCATCCGCATCTCGTGTGTCCTGTACACGATGTGGCCTCCTCGACCGTGGGCGGGTTTCGGCTACCGGGTTGTGCCTTAGTGATTGCCCACGTCAAGGCGATTAAACGGTTCAGGCAAGCATCTTTAAGGACTGCGTCACGATAGTTGTGTGCCGTCCGGAAACCGGGGTGGTCCGTGGAGGGCGCGGTGGACGGCGGCGCCGAGTTCGGCGACGGCTTCGGCGGGGCGGCGCGCGAACGCGCCCCAGCCGAGGAATCCGTGGTCCAGGCCGGTCCCGGGGATGAGGGTCACCGGGACGCCGGCGTCGCCGAGCCGCGCGGCGTGGTGTTCGGCCTGGGGGCGCAGCCGGTCGTGCTCGGCGGTCGCGATGATCGCGGGGGGCAGGCCGCGGGGGTCGGGGTCCAGCAGGGGCGACACGTCCGGGCGGGCCGGGTCGGTGCCGCGCAGGTAGGCGCGCAGGGCGCGGTCGACGCCCGAGGGCGGGAATGCCAGCCCGTCGGGGTCGGGCGGGTGCGGGGGGTCGCGGCGCAGGTCCAGCGCCGGGTAGAGGAGGACCTGCAGGACGGGCCGCGCGGGGCCGGGGGCGCGCAGCCGCCCGGCCGCGGCGGCGGCGA
>NZ_JBEZGN010000042.1:0-80374 GCF_040650055.1 Spirillospora sp. NPDC048819
GTTCCAGGGGGTCGCCCCCCTGGGCTAACACAGCACGGTTCGTGCGGCCGGAGGCGCCCCAGCGCCGGAGGTCGCACGAACCGCCGAGCCGGGCGACCGCAGCGACACGACACCAACCCGCACGGTCACAACAATGCGAAACCGTGTCGTGAGGATCGACCGGCTCGCAACGGGGGTTCCAGGGGGTCGCCCCCCTGGGCTAACACCACCCCCTGGGCTAACACCACCCCGCGATGGCCTTGGCGAAGCGGGTGGCGCTGCCGGGGGCGTGGTGGAGGTAGAGGTTGGGCTCGGTCAGTTCTAGTTCGATGATGAGCGGTGAGCCGTCGGGGCCTGGGATGAGGTCGACGCGGGCGTAGAGGAGGTCCTCGCCGCCCGGGACGGCGGCCAGTGCCCGTCTCGCCACGTCCAGTTCCGCGTCGGTCGCCGTGGACGCGGTGACCTGGCCGCGGGTGGCGTCGTCCCTGACCGGTCCCTGGACGCCCGCGCCGGGGGTGAGGATCTGCGCCTTGCGGCCGGCGTGGCTGTACTCGCCGTCGCAGAAGATCAGTGCGGTCTCGCCGGCGGTGTCGACCGCGGACAGGTACGGCTGGACCATCACCGTCCGGCCCGCGTCGCGCAGTGAGCGCAGGTGGGCGCGGGCCGCGTCCTCCTCCCCCGGGCCCCAGCGGGCCGTGTCGCGGGACCCGATCGAGACGGCAGGCTTGATCACGTACTCGGGCCAGCCGGACGGGATGTCGTCCGGGTCCCACAGGGTCGGGACGACGGGCAGGCCCGCGTCGGACAGGTCGCGGAGGTAGCGCTTGTCGGTGTTCCACCGGACGATTCCGGCGGGGTTCAGGACGTGCGGGAGGCTCTCGGCCCATGCCACGAACGCGTCGCGCTTGCCGGTGTAATCCCAGGTGGAGCGGATGACGACCAGGTCGTGGCGGGACCAGTCGACGTCGCCGTCCCAGATGGCGGGCTCGGCGTCGATGCCGAGGGACGCCAGGGCGGCGGTCAGGGCCCGCACGTCGTCGTTTCCGTCGGGCAGCCTGGAGCATGTCGCGAGCGCGATGGTCATGGGGGCTCCCGCTTCAGCGGACGGGGTGGCCGGCGGTGCGCAGCGCGGTCTTGACCTCGGAGATCTTCAGCTCGCCGAAGTGGAAGACGCTGGCGGCCAGGACGGCGTCCGCGCCCGCGTCCACGGCGGGGACGAAATGCTCGACGGCCCCGGCGCCGCCGCTGGCGATCACCGGCACGGTCACCGTCTCCCGGACCAGGCGCAGCATCTCCAGGTCGAAGCCGGCCTTCGTGCCGTCGGCGTCCATGGAGTTCAGCAGGATCTCGCCGACGCCGAGGTCCTGGCCGCGGCGGGCCCACTCGATCGCGTCGATGCCGGTCCCCTTCCGCCCGCCGTGGGTGGTCACCTCGAACCCCGATTCGGTGCCCTGCCGGTCGGGGAGGACCGCGCGGCGGGCGTCCACCGACAGCACGACGCACTGCGACCCGAACCGGTGCGCGGCCTCCCGCAGGAACTCCGGGCGCGCGATCGCGGCGGTGTTGATCGACACCTTGTCGGCGCCCGCGCGCAGCAGCCGGTCGACGTCCTCGACGGTCCGGACGCCGCCGCCGACCGTGAGGGGGATGAACACCTGCTCGGCGGTGCGGCGGACGACGTCGTAGGTCGTGGAGCGGTCGGCGCTGGACGCGGTGATGTCGAGGAACGTCAGCTCGTCGGCGCCCTCGGCGTCGTAGCGGCGGGCCAGCTCGACGGGGTCGCCGGCGTCCCGCAGGTTCTGGAAGTTGACGCCCTTGACCACCCGCCCGGCGTCGACGTCCAGGCACGGGATCACGCGCACGGCCACGGTCACTTGACGGCCTCCAGGGCCTCTTCCAGCGTGAACGCCCGCGCGTAGAGCGCCTTGCCGACGATCGCGCCCTCGACGCCGTCTGGGACCAGGCCCGCCAGCGCCCGCAGGTCGTCCAGCGAGGAGACCCCGCCGGACGCGATGACCGGCTTGTCGGTCCGGGTGCAGACCTCGCGGAGCAGCTCGGTGTTGGGGCCGCGCAGCGTGCCGTCCTTGGTGACGTCGGTGACCACGTAGCGGGGGCAGCCGTCGTCCTCCAGCCGGGCGAGGACGTCCCACAGGTCGCCGCCCTCCCGCGTCCAGCCGCGCGCGGCGAGCGTCGTGCCGCGCACGTCCAGCCCCACGGCGATCTTGTCGCCGTGCGAGGCGATGATCTTCCGGCACCAGGCGGGGTCCTCCAGTGCGGCGGTGCCGATGTTGACGCGGGCGCAGCCGGTGGCGAGGGCCGCCTCCAGCGACGCGTCGTCGCGGATGCCGCCGGACAGCTCCACCTTGATGTCCAGCTTCCCGGTCACCTCGGCGAGCAGCTCCCGGTTGGACCCGCGGCCGAACGCGGCGTCCAGGTCGACCAGATGGATCCACTCCGCCCCCGCGCGCTGCCACGCCAGCGCCGCCTCCAGCGGGGCGCCGTAGGAGGTCTCGGTGCCGGCCTCGCCCTGGACCAGGCGGACCGCCTGGCCGTCGGCGACGTCGACGGCGGGAAGGAGCGTCAAAGTCATGCGGAAACCTTTTCGACGGGTCGTGGAAGAGGATCTCAGGACAGGGTGGTGAGCCAGTTGCGGAGCAGCTCGGCTCCCGCGTCGCCGGACTTCTCCGGGTGGAACTGGGTGGCGCACAGCGGGCCGTTCTCGACGCCGGCGACGAAACGGTCGCCGTGCTCGGCCCAGGTGACCAGCGGCGCCTCGATGAGGCCGGTCGGGTCGGGCTCCAGGTCCCAGCGGCGGGCCGCGTAGGAGTGGACGAAGTAGAACCGGGCGTCCCGCAGGCCGCGGAACAGGACCGAGCCCTCGGGGACGTCCACGGTGTTCCAGCCCATGTGCGGGACGACGGGGGCGTCGAGCCGGTCGACCGTGCCGGGCCACTCGTCGCAGCCCTCGGTGGTGACGCCGTGCTCGATGCCCTTGGTGAACAGGATCTGCATGCCGACGCAGATGCCCAGGACGGGGCGCCCGCCGGCGAGGCGGCGCCCGATGATCTGTTCGCCGCGGACCGAGCGCAGGCCGGCCATGCACGCCGCGAACGCGCCGACACCGGGCACGACCAGGCCGTCGGCGGCGAGCGCGGCGTCCCAGTCGGCGGTGACGGTCACGCCGGCGCCGGCGCGGGCGACGGCGCGTTCGGCCGAGCGCAGGTTCCCCGACCCGTAGTCGAGGATGACGACGTCCTTCACAGCCACGACACGCCCCCCGCGACGGCCAGCCCGGCGAGGACCAGCAGGATCACCGCGCCGATCTTGATGCCCTGCTTGACGAAGCTGTAGACGCCCGCCAGCAGGAACACCGCGACCGCGAAGAGCGCCATGGTGCCGTAGGTGAAGTGCAGGTCACCGATGTCCACGGCTACAGGGCCCCCTTGGTGGACGGGACGCCGTGCACCTTCGGGTCGAACGCCACGGCGTCGCGCAGCGCGCGGGCGAGGGCCTTGAACTGCGCCTCGACGATGTGGTGGGCGTTGCGCCCGTACGGGACGTGGACGTGCAGCGCCACCCGCGCGTTCGACACGAACGACTCGAAGATGTGCCGGGTCATCGTGGTGTCGTACTCGGGGCCGATCATCGGGGCCATGCCGTCCGGCTCGACGTGCACGAGGTAGGGGCGGCCGGACACGTCCACGGTGACCTGCGCGAGGGACTCGTCCAGCGGGATCGACGCGTCGGCGAAGCGGCGGATGCCGGCCTTGTCGCCGAGCGCCTCCCGGAACGCCTGGCCGAGCGCGATGGAGGTGTCCTCGATCGTGTGGTGGCTGTCGATGTGCAGGTCGCCGGTGGTCTTGACGGTCAGGTCGAACGACCCGTGCTTGCCGAGCTGGGCCAGCATGTGGTCGAAGAACCCCACGCCGGTCGCGACGTCGACCTGCCCGGTCCCGTCGAGGTCGATCTCCACGAGGACCTGGGTCTCCTTGGTCCCGCGCTCGACTCGTCCCTTGCGCGTCACAGACTCTCCTTAAGTGCGGTGCGGAAGGCGGCCATCTCGTCCGGGGCGCCGACGGTCACCCGCAGCCACTCGGGCGGCCCGACCTCGCGGATCAGCACGCCGCGGCCGAGGAGGCCCTCCCAGACGCGGCGGCGGTCCGGGAACGTCCCGAACAGGACGAAGTTGGCGTCGGAGTCGGCCACCCGGAGCCCCTCGGCGCGCAGCCACGCGACCAGGTCGTCGCGTTCGCGGCGCAGCGCGCCGACGCCGCCGAGCAGTTCCCCGCCGTGGGCGAGGGCGGTGCGGGCCACGGCCTGGGTGACGGCCGACAGGTGGTAGGGCAGCCGGACGAGCAGCAGCGCGTCGAGGACGGCGGGGTCGGCGGCCAGGTAGCCGAGCCGGGTCCCGGCCATCGCGAACGCCTTGGACATCGTCCGGGTGACGATCAGCCGCGGGTTGCCGTCCAGCAGCGTCAGCGCGGACGGCGTCTCCCGGCGGCGGAACTCGGCGTACGCCTCGTCGACGACGACCATGCCGGGCGCCGCCCGCAGGACGGCCTCGATCGCCTCCAGCGGCAGCGCGGTCCCGGTCGGGTTGTTCGGCGAGGTGAGGAACACGATGTCGGGCCGGTGCTCCTCGACGGCCTCGATCGCGCGGGCCGGTTCGATCCCGAAGTCGTCGTCGCGGAGGGCGTTGATCCAGCGCGTCCCCGACACCCTCGTGATGATCGGGTGCATCGAGTAGGACGGCTCGAAGCCGAGCGCGGTGCGGCCCGTCCCGCCGAACGCCAGCAGGACCTGCTGGAGGATCTCGTTGGAGCCGTTCGCCGCCCACACCCGTTCCGCGGTGAGGCCGGCGCCGGGCGTGTCGCCGTTCAGGAACGCGGCGAGGTCCTCGCGGAGAGCGACGGCGTCGCGGTCGGGGTAGCGGTTCAGCGTCCCGGCGACGTCCATGACGGCGTCGCCGAGGGCCTTCACCAGCTGCTCGGACGGCGGATACGGGTTCTCGTTGGTGTTCAGCGCGTACGGGACGTCCAACTGGGGCGCACCGTAGGGTTCGCGGCCCCGCAGATCGTCCCGCAGCGGCAGGTCGTCGAGCGAGGTCACGAGGGGACCTCCCAGTCGCTGTGCTTGCCTGGTTCGGCTCCGCCGAAACGCGCCTTCAGCGCGGCGCCGTGGGCGGGCAGGTCCTCGGCCTCGGCGAGCGCGACCACGCGGGCGGTGGCGTCGGCGAGGGCGTCGCGGTCGTACTCGACGACGTGGACGCCGCGCAGGAACGACTGGACCGACAGCCCGGACGAGTGGCAGGCGCACCCGCCGGTCGGCAGCACGTGGTTGGACCCGGCGAGGTAGTCGCCGAGCGACACGGGGGCGTGCCGCCCCACGAAGATCGCACCGGCGTTGCGGACGCGGGCGGCCACGGCGGAGGCGTCGGCGGTCTGGATCTCCAGGTGCTCGGCGGCGTAGGCGTCCACGACCTTCAGGCCGTCCTCGACGTCGTCCACCAGCACGATGCCGGACTGCCGCCCGGCGAGGGCCTCGGTGATCCGCTCGGTGTGCCTGGTACGGGCGACCTGCGCCTTCAGTTCGGTCTCGACGTCGTCGGCGAGCCGCGCCGAGTCGGTGACCAGCACGGCCGCGGCGAGCGTGTCGTGCTCGGCCTGGCTGATCAGGTCGGCGGCGACGTCCACCGGGTCGGCGGTGGCGTCGGCGAGGATCGCGATCTCGGTCGGGCCCGCCTCGGCGTCGATGCCGATCACGCCCTTGAGCAGCCGTTTGGCGGCGGCGACGTAGACGTTGCCGGGCCCGGTGACGAGATCGGCGCGGGGGCAGTCGCCGGTGCCGTAGGCGAACATCGCGATGGCCTGCGCGCCGCCGGCGGCGTACACCTCGTCCACGCCGAGCAGCGCGCACGCGGCCAGGATCGCCGGGTGCGGCAGCCCGCCGAAGTCGCGCTGCGCGGGCGAGGTGACGGCGAGGGAGCCGACCCCGGCCTCCTGGGCGGGAACGACGTTCATGACCACGCTGGACGGGTACACGGCGCGCCCGCCCGGCACGTACAGCCCGACGCGCTCGACCGGGATCCAGCGTTCGGTGACGGTGCCGCCCGGGACCACCTGCGTGGTGACGTCGGTGCGGCGCTGGGCGCGGTGGACGACGCGGGCGCGGCGGATGCTCTCCTCCAGCGCGTCCCGGACGGCCGGGTCGAGTTCGGCGAGGGCACGGTGGACGGCCTCGACCGGGACCCGGGCGCTCTCCAGATCGACCCCGTCGAACTTCTTCGTGTGCTCCCGGACCGCCTCCGAGCCCCGATGGCGGACGTCCTCACAGATGGGCCGCACCTTGTCCAGGGCGGCCGCGACGTCGAGTTCGGCCCGGGGCAGCACGGAGCGCAGATCGGCGGGCAGCGAACCGCGCAGGTCGATACGGGAAATCACGCGTCCAGTCTACGGAGTGCCCTACACCCCTCGCGCACCGTCTCACGTGCCGAGACGGGCGCGTCGTCCACGTCGGTCATGCCCGCAGTTCGCCGTCCAGGACGGTGACGGCGGAGCCGGACAGCACGACGCGGTCGCCGCGCACGGCGACACCGACGTACCCGCCGCGCGCCGACGCCTGGAAGCCGGTCATGGCGTCGCGGCCGAGGCGCCGGGCCCAGTAGGGGGCGAGGGCGCAGTGCGCCGCGCCGGTGACGGGGTCCTCGCCGTCGCCGGGCAGGACGCGCGGCGCCAGGAACCGGGACACGAAGTCGTGATCGCTCCCCCGGGCGGCCGCCGCCGTGACGATCACGCCGCGGGCGTCGATCCGGGCGACCGCGGAGACGTCGGGGGCGAGGTCGCGGACGGCCGCCTCGTCGGCGACCTCGGCGAGCAGGTCGTGCTGCGAGTTCCGCCCGGCGGCGCCCACCTCGACGCCGAGCGCCTCGGCGAGCCCCTCGGGAACGTCGACGGGCTCGGGCGGGCAGGCCGGGAAGTCCATCGACAGGGTTCCGCGCCCGTCCCCGGTGACCGTCAGGACACCGCTCTTGAGCGTCCGGAAGCGGATCGGCCCGCCCGGCGCGACGATCCCGGTGGAGTAGAGGGCGTGCGCGGCGCCCAGGGTGGCGTGCCCGCACAGCGGGACCTCCACCATCGGCGTGAACCAGCGCAGCTCGAAGTCCGCCTCGGGGTCCTCGACGGGACGGACGAACGCGGTCTCGGAGTGCTTCATCTCCTCGGCGACCCGCTGCATCCACACGGGATCGGCGGCGTCCTGGAGCAGGCACACCGCAGCCGGGTTGCCGGCGAACGGGCGGTCGGTGAACGCGTCGACGACGAGCATCCTCATGACGTCCGACGCTACCGCCGGTCCCGGGCGGGGCGGCAGGGCCGATCGGAGGAATTGGCCCGGCCGCGCGGGCACACCTGCCCGAAGCCGGGAACCGGCACGATGACACCCGCTTCACACTGTGAAAAACCGGACCTTACCAAGATCATCAAGTACCACGTACGCTGGCGTTGAGGGCGTTCCCCCGGCGGCGCCCAGGAGCGTGGGAGAAAGAGTGTGACCGAGAGGCTCGCCCTGTTCCCCCTGGGCACCGTGCTGTTCCCCGGGCTGGTCCTCCCCCTGCACCTGTTCGAGGACCGCTACCGGCGGCTGATCGGCGACCTCCTGGAGCTGCCCGAGCCCCGCGGCTTCGGCGTGGTCGGCATCGAACTCGGCCACGAGGTCGGCGAGAGCGCGGCGCACCGGCTCGCCGAGGTCGGCTGCGTCGCCGAACTGCGCGAGGCGACCCGGCACCCGGACGGGCGCTACGACATCGTGACGGTCGGCGCCCGGCGGTTCCGGCTGAAGGAGCTCGACCGCTCCCGGCCCTACCTGCAGGGCGAGGTGGAGTACCTCCCCGAGGAGCCCGGGGCCGACCCGGCGCCGGTCGCCCAGCGCGTCCGGCGGCTGTACCGGCTGTACCGGCACCGGCTGGGCGCCGCCGGCGCCGGGCCGTTCGACGAGACCGAGCCGCCCGACGACCCGGTGGCCATGTCCTACGTGATCGCGGCGTCGCTCGTCCTGGACGGCCACGACAAGCAGCGGCTGCTGGAGTGCGAGGACGCCGCGCTGCGCCTGGAGGCCGAACGCGACCTGCTGGCCAGGGAGAACCGCATCCTGGACGTGCTCCCGATGATCCCCGCCGGGCAGTTCCTCGACGGGTCCTTCCACCCCAACTGAGACGATCGCGGCAGACTGCGTCCATGAGCACAGCGAAGACCAAGGGCGGCAGGGGCGGCCAGGGGACGCCGGCGACCGTCGCCGCCGCCAAGGCGAAGATCGAGTTCACGCTGCACGCCTACGAGCCGGACCCGGACGCCGAGTCCTACGGGGAGGCCGCCGCCGACGCCCTCGGCATCCCGCACGGGCAGATCTTCAAGACGCTGCTCGCGGACGTCGACGGGCGGCTGGCCGTCGGCGTCGTCCCGGTGTCGGCGACCCTCGACCTGAAGGCCCTCGCGGCCGCGGCCGGCGGCAAGAGGGCCCGGATGGCCGACCCGCGCGACGCCGAACGCGCCACCGGCTACGTCGTCGGCGGGATCAGCCCGCTCGGGCAGCGCCGGACGCTGCCGACCGTCATCGACGCGTCGGTGTCAGCGCTCCCGTCCGTCTATGTCTCGGCCGGCCGGCGCGGACTGCAGATCGAACTCGCGCCCGCCGACCTCGTCCGCCTCACCCGCGCCTCGCTCGCCGCGATCGCCCGCGGGTAGCCGCCGGACGATCACCTCCAGCATCCCGTAGAGGACGACCGCGGGCAGCGCCCAGAACACCAGGACGCCCTTCGCCCGCAGGTCGGCGACCCCGGTCACGGTGGTGCCGTCGCGCGCGGCGCGGACCGCGTCCTGGAACTCCGCCAGGCCGATCAGATGGCCGGTCTGCCAGGCGAGGACGGCCGCGGCGGAGCCGCCCACGGCCAGCCCGAGCAGCAGCGGGACGTCGTTGCGGCGGCCGCCCGCCAGATAGGCGGCGGCGCCGCACAGCAGACCGGCCACGAGGACGATGACGGCGAAGCCCGCGTCGACGCCGATCGGACCCTGCCCTTCCGGATCGGCGAGCAGCGGCTCACCCTGGACGATCACATATGTCACCTCGGGGACCGTGCCGGCCCACAACAGCCCCGCCGGCGGCCCGAGGAGCGCCACGACCGCGGCGGTCACCGCCCCCGTCGTCCACGGCCTCGTCGCCAAGAGCCTCCCGGTGGGTCCCCGCACCTCGTACGCTCCTAGATGTGAGTCCTCTGACAGCGAAAGCCTAGCCTGCCCGATTCCAGCCCCCGATCGCCTCGACTACTGGGATAATGTGCCCGACATGTCCGGATTCAGTCCCGCGTTCGAACGCCTCGGCGCCGCGCTGGCGGCCGTCGTCCTGCAGCAGCAGGAGACGCTCGCCGAGTTCCTGCCGCGCGAGGACTGGAGCGCCGACCTGACCGCCCGCACCTATGCCAGCGGCGGGGTCACCGTCCGGGTCTCGCTGCTCGGCAGCTACGCCGCCCGCGAGCGCACCTGGCTGTGGGGATGGGCGAACCCCCAGTTCGGCGACGCGCACCCCGCCGTCGTCCCGACGCTGGTCATCCGGACGATCGGCGAGCGGCTCGGCATCCCCGAGTTCACCACCCCCGAGGTCGACCTGTCCTGGTACGAGGGGCCCGCCGGGCACGGCGGCGAGCTGATCGCGATGGCCGCCGGCGGCGTCCTCGGCGGCGCCGGGTACATCGGCGCCGGCTACGACGGCGGCTCGGCCTACCTGCACGTCGACGACCCGCAGGCGCCGTCCGCGCCGTGGGACCCGATCCCGCTCCCCCGGCTGCTGACCAACGCGGCGGGCCTGTTCCCGCACGAGCCGCGGCTGACGCTCGCCGGGTTCCTGTCCCACCACCGCGTCCCGTTCCGGCAGAGCGACGTCCTGACCGAGGCGCTCCTCCCCGGCGGCGGCACCGCCCGCGCCCGGTTCGACGGCCTCGGCCGCTTCGTCAAGTGGGAGGCCGAACTGAGCCCCGTCACCCTGGGCACCTGACACCGTGCCGGGCCCAGTGGCGTTACTGATTCGGCCCTGATCCGGTCTCGGTAGCGTCGGCCCCATGACCTACCGATTCGGCATCCAGCTCAACCCTTCCGCCGCCGGTCTCGGCGATGTCCGCGCCCTCGCCCGGCTCGCCGACGCCGACGGTCTCGACCTGCTCGGCGTCCAGGACCACCCCTACGCCGCCGACCTCGCCGACACGGTCGCGCTAATGGCGGCCGTCCTCGCCGAGACCGAGCGGCTGCGGGTGTTCCCGGACGTGGCGAGCCTGCCGCTGCGGGGGCCCGCCGTCCTCGCCAAGCAGGCCGCCACGCTCGACCTCCTGAGCGGCGGCCGGTTCGAGCTCGCGCTCGGCGCCGGCGCGTTCTGGCCCGCGATCACCGCGATGGGCGGCCCGCACCGCACCGCCGGGCAGGCGCTCCGGGCGCTGGAGGAGGCCATCGAGATCATCCGGGCCATGTGGCGGCCCGGCGAGACGGTCAAGGTCACCGGCGAGCACTACACGGTGAAGGGCGTCCACGCGGGCCCCGCCCCGGCGCACCCGGTCGGCATCTGGATCGGCAGCGTCGGCCCCAGGGCGCACGCGCTCACCGGGCGCCTCGGCGACGGGTGGGCCGCGCCGATCCCGCACTACCTCCCGTACGAGAAGTGGCGCGAGTCCCAGGACGTCATCACCCGCGCCGCCGAGGACGCGGGCCGCGACCCGTCCGCCATCACCCGCATCGCGCAGCTCGTCGGCGACATCACGGCCGCCCCCGGCACCGTCCGGCTCCAGGGCGAGGAACCCGTCCGCACCGACGCGGCAGGGTGGGCCCGGGTCCTCGCCGGTCTCGCCACCGACACCGGGTTCGACACGTTCGTCTACTGGCCCGAGACCGCGGACGAGACCCAGCTCCTCCGCTGGACCCGGGAGGTGGTCCCCGCGACCCGCGCCCTCCTGGGCGCCTGACCGCGGATCAGCTCAGGCAGGACGGGCCGAGGAGCTGCTTCAGGTCGCCCATCAGCGCCGGGGACGGCGCCACCCGCAGCCTGTCGTCCAACCGGACGACCGTGGTCCGCGGCCCGTTCTGCAGGTGCAGGTGCACCTCCGCGCTGCCGGGATGGGTGATCAGGACCTCCTTCAGCCGCGACACCGTCGGCGGCGTGCAGCGGCCGAGCGGCATCGTGACCGAGAGCGGGCCGGTCGCGTCGGTGACCGACAGGTCCGGCTGGGTCACCTCCATCGCGATGATCTTCGCGACGTCCTCGCGGCGGTCCAGCTTCCCCTTGACGATCAGGATCGCGTCCTCGGCCAGCAGCGTGGAGCACAGCTGGTAGGACGACGGGAAGCACAGCACCTCGATGGAGCCGCCGAGGTCCTCCAGCTGGAACATCGCCCACGAGTTGCCCTGCTTGGTGACCTTGCGCTGCAGGCCGGACAGGAGGCCGGCCACGACCACGATCTGGCCGTCGGGGCGCTCGCCCCCGTTCAGGACCGCGATGGTGCAGTCGGCCTCGCGCTCCAGGATGTGCTCGACGCCGAGGAGCGGGTGGTCGGACACGTACAGGCCGAGCATCTCCCGCTCGAACGCCAGGAGGGTCGTCTTGTCCCACTCCTCGCCCTCGGGGATCGTGACGGCGAACGCGTCGTCGGTGCCGTCGTCCTCCAGCGCCCCGAAGAGGGAGTCCTGGCCGACGGCCTCCTTGCGCTTGATGTCGATGACGGAGTCGATGGCCTGCTCGTGCACCATCAGCAGCGCCTTGCGCTGGTGGCCCAGCTCGTCGAACGCGCCCGCCTTGATCAGCGACTCCACGACCCGCTTGTTGCAGACGATCGGCGGGACCTTGTTGAGGAAGTCGTTGAAGTCGGTGTAGGCGCCCTTCTCCTTGCGCGCCGCGACGATCCCGTCCACCACGTTGTGGCCGACGTTGCGGACGGCCGACAGCCCGAAGCGGATCTCGGTGTCGCCGAGCGGGGTGAAGTCGGCCTCGGAGGTGTTGACGTCGGGCGGCAGGACCTTCAGGCCCATCCGGCGGCACTCGCTCAGGTAGAGGGCGCTCTTGTCCTTGTCGTCGCCGACGGACGTGAGCAGGCCCGCCATGTACTCGGCCGGATAGTTCGCCTTGAGGTAGGCCGTCCAGTAGGAGACGAGCCCGTACGCGGCGGAGTGCGCCTTGTTGAACGCGTAGTCGGAGAAGGGGACGAGGATGTCCCACAGGGTCTTGACGGCCTGCTTGGAGAAGCCGTTGTCGACCATGCCCTGCTCGAAGCCGACGAACTGGGCGTCCAGCTCCGCCTTCTTCTTCTTGCCCATGACGCGGCGGAGCAGGTCCGCTTTGCCGAGCGTGTAGCCCGCCACCTTCTGCGCGATCGCCATGACCTGCTCCTGATAGACGATCAGGCCGTAGGTCGTGTCGAGGATCTCCCTGAGCGGCTCCTCCAGCTCCGGGTGGATCGGCGTGATCTCCTGCTGGCCGTTCTTGCGCAGCGCGTAGTTGGTGTGGGAGTTCGCGCCCATCGGGCCCGGCCGGTACAGGGCGCCGACGGCGGAGATGTCCTCGAAGTTGTCCGGCTTCATCAGCCGCAGCAGCGACCGCATCGGGCCGCCGTCGAACTGGAACACGCCGAGGGTGTCGCCGCGGGCGAGCAGGTCGTAGGTCGGCTGGTCGTCCAGCGGGAGGTCGAGCAGGTCGACGTCGATGCCCTTGTTCTTCTTGATCCCCTTGAGCGCGTCATCGATGATCGTCAGGTTCCGCAGGCCCAGGAAGTCCATCTTCAGCAGGCCGAGCGTCTCGCAGGTCGGATAGTCGAACTGCGTGATGATGGCGCCGTCGGCGTCCCGTCGCATGATCGGGATGTGGTCGGTGATCGACTCACCGGACATGATGACGCCGGCCGCGTGGACGCCGGTCTGGCGGATCAGCCCCTCCAGCCCCTGCGCCAGGTCCATGATCTGCTTGACGTCGGTCTCTTCCTCGTACAGCTTGCGCAGCTCGCCCGCCTCGCCGTAGCGGGGGTGCTTGTCGTCGAAGATGCCCGACAGCGGGATGTCCTTGCCCATCACGGCGGGCGGGAACGCCTTGGAGATCCGGTCGCCGAGCGCGTACGGGAAGCCGAGGACGCGGCCCGCGTCCTTGATGGCGGCCTTCGCCTTGATGGTGCCGAACGTGGCGATGAACGAGACCTTGTCGGCGCCCCACTTCTCCGTCGTGTACTTGATGACCTCGGCCCGCCGGTCTTCAGGGAAGTCGATGTCGATGTCGGGCATGGACGCGCGCTCGGGGTTCAGGAACCGCTCGAAGATCAGCCCGTGCGGGATCGGGTCGAGGTCGGTGATGCCCATCGCGTACGCGATCAGCGAGCCGGCGGCGCTGCCCCGCCCCGGGCCGACCAGGATGCCGTTCTCCTTGGCCCAGTTGATGAAGTCGGCGACGACGAGGAAGTACGACGGGTAGCCCTTGCCGAGGATGACGCCCATCTCGTACTCGGCCTGCTCCCTGTACCCGTCCGGCAGGCCGTCGGGGAAGCGGCGCTCCAGGCCCTTCCAGACCTCCTTGCGGAACCAGCTCTCCTCCGTCTCGCCCTCGGGGACGGGGAAGCGGGGGCTGAGGTCCTGGTACTCGAACATGCCCGCCGGGTCGACCCGCTCGGCGATCATGAGGGTGTTCCGGCAGCCCTCGGCCCAGATGTCGGACGCGTCGATGGCGCGCATCTCGTCGGCCGTCTTGATGTAGTAGCCGCTGCCGTTGAAGCGGAACCGGTCCGGATCGGCGAGCTGCTTGCCGACCTGGACGCACAGCAGCGCGTCGTGCGCGGTGGCCTCCGACTCGTGCGTGTAGTGCGAGTCGTTGGTGACCACCGGCGGGATGTCCAGCTTCTTGCCGATGTCGATCAGGCCCTGCCGGACCTGCTTCTCGATGTCGAGGCCGTGGTCCATCAGCTCCAGGAAGTAGTTGTCCTTGCCGAGGATGTCCTGGAACGTCGCCGCGGCCTTGAGCGCCTCGTCGAACTGGCCGAGCCGCAGCCGGGTCTGGACCTTGCCGGACGGGCAGCCCGTGGTCGCCATCAGGCCGTCCGCGTGCTCGGCGAGCAGCTCCTCGTCCATGCGGGCGTACTTGAAGACGAAGCCCTCGGTGTAGGCGCGGCTGGACAGCTTGAACAGGTTGTGCAGGCCCGTCCTGTTCCGCGCCCAGAGGGTCATGTGGTTGATCAGGCCGCCGCCGGAGACGTCATCGCGTTTCTGGCTCGGCTCCCCCCACTGGACCTTCTTCTTGTGGAACCTGGACTCCGGGGCCATGTAGGCCTCGATGCCGATGATGGGGGTGACGCCCACGGCCGTCGCCTGCTTGTGGAAGTCGTAGGCGCCGTGCATGTTGCCGTGGTCGGTCATGGCGATCGCCGGCATCTTCTGCCGGTCCACCTCTTCGAACATCTGCTTCAGGCGAGCGGCTCCGTCGAGCATGGAGTACTCGGTATGAACATGCAGGTGAACGAAAGAGTCCGGCATGCCTGCTGCGCCTCCTGCTCGTCGCATGCGACCGCGCACGCGCCTTGCCGGCACGTGTCGCGTCATCGGTCCGGGGGAAGATCGCCGACCCGGCGGGGGCGCCGGGACGACGCGGTGCTGAGAGCCTAACCCGCTACGCGGGGCCCCCGCGCGCCGACGCGCCCAATCCCGCGGGCACTACGGTAGGCGCCCGGAGGGACACCGAAAGTGCGCTTGAAATGGCGGGTCAGATGGGCCTGGTCGGCGAATCCCGTGCCTGCCGCGACGTCGGCCGGAGGCAGCCCCTCGTCCAGCAGGGCCCGCGCCCGCCGCACCCGCACCTGGTTGAGGTAGGCGTGCGGCGGCAGGCCGACGGTGTCGCGGAAGGCGCGCAGCAGCGCGAACGGGCGGGCCCCGACGGCCTCGGCCAGCCGCTCCAGCGACGGCGGGCCCACGAGGTTCGCGTGCAGGATGTCGCGGGCCTCGCGGACGGCGGCCGGCATGCCGGCGGACACGTCGTCCGGCCGGATCCGCGCGTGCCGGGTCAGCAGGTCGGCCAGGGCCGTCCGCAGCAGGGTGGACGCCGCCAGCGCGTCCCCCTTCTCCCCCGCCCGGTGGACGGCGCGCAGCAGGCCGGCGGCGGCCGGGTCGCTCAGGACGGGCCCGGCGAACGCGGGCGTGCCGGGCCGCGCGCCCAGATCGGCCGCCACCCCGGTCACGACATCGACCGGGGGGTACATCACGCGGTACGCCCAGCCCTCCGGCGCGCCCGCGTGCCCGCCGTGGACGACGCCGGGATTGACGACCACGATCGAACCGGCCCCGGCGCGCTCGACGCCGCCGCTTCCGTGCTCGAACTCCTCCACGCCCGCGTCGATCACGCCGAACACGTAGCCGTCGTGGGTGTGCCGGGTGAACCGGTGCGTCACGAAACGGGCCCGCAGCAGGTCGACCTCGGGCAGCGCCGGATGCCGGTAGTGGTGTGCGATCTCTGCCCCCATGTCGGACATGGTATTCGTCTCAACGGGCGAGACGATCTGTCCGGAGTTTGACGTGCGGGCGCCGTCGCCGCATACCATCGGATCCGTGGAACGTCGTCCTTCCAGGTTTACGCAGCCGGCTCCGGGTGAGCCGGTCGCCGAGACCTGAGCGACGACCCCGGAGCCGGCCAAAGGCGGAGCCCGTCCAGGGCTCTGCCTTTTCTGTTGATCGGAAGCGGCCCCGGGCACGGACTCCCCTCTGCGCGGACGGCCGCCGCACGAGAGGGAGACCGAATGCACGACCAGGTCATCGACCCCGCCGGGCACGATGCGGCATGCCCCGCCTGCGGCACGTCCGGCGGCCCGGACGCGCCGGGCGTCCCGGAACTGCGCGTCCCGGAACTGCGCGTCCCGGAACTGCGCGTCCCGGAACTGCGCGTCCCGGAACTGCGCGTCCCGCTGCCGTCCGCGGCGGCCATCACCACGCTCGGCGACGCCAGAGCCGCGATCGACGACCTCGACGCCGCCCTCGCCACGCTGCTGGAACACCGCGCCGCGGTCGCCGCCGCGGTCCAGCGCCTCAAGCCGGTCGGCGGCTTCGCCGGACGCGACCCCGGCCGTGAGCGGCGGATCGTCGAGGCGATGGCGGCGCGCGCCCCGTCCCTCGGCCCGGACCGCCTCGCCCGCATCATGAACGCGGTCATCGAGGCCGGGCTCGACGCCGCCGAACCCCGGCGACCGTCATGACTCAGGCGCAAGAACGTTCAAGAACGCGCAGCGGGCGGGGCTCTAACGTCGGCCGCATGAGCGTTACCGAGGCAGGGGCATGCGCCGGGGAGGCCGCCGCACCGGACGACGCCGCCCGGAAGGCCGCCGTCCGGGACGGGCTGGGCGTGGGGATCGCCGTCGGCGTGTCCGGGCTCGCGTTCGGGGCGGCGGCGATCACGGCGGGACTCACCGTCGCGCAGGCGTGCGTGCTGAGCCTGCTCGCGTTCACCGGGGCGTCCCAGTTCGCGCTGGCCGGCGTGATCGGCGGGGGCGGCGGGCTGGTCGCCGGGTCGGTCGGCGCGGTCCTGCTCGGCGGCCGCAACGCCCTGTACGGGATGCGGCTCGCGGACATGCTGGCCGTCCGGGGCTGGCGCCGCCTGCTCACCGCGCACGTCGTCATCGACGAGACCACCGCCGTCGCGACCGCGCAGCGCGGCCGGGGGGCGGCCCGCGCCGGGTTCTACACCACGGCGATCAGCCTCTACCTGGCCTGGAACACCACCACGCTGCTGGGCGCGGCCGGAGCGGCACGGCTGGGCGACCCCGAGGTCGTCGGCCTGGACGTGCTCGGACCCGCGGCCTTCCTGGCCCTGCTGTGGCCCAGGCTCTCCGCGGGACGGAGGGAGGTGCGGGTCGCGGTGGCCGCCGCGGCGATCGCGCTCGCCACGACGCCGCTGCTGCCGCCCGGCGTGCCGGTCATGCTGGCCGCCGTCGCCGCGCTGCCCGCCCTGATCAGGCGGAAGGAGACCGCGTCGTGAACGTGTGGATCGCGGTGATCGCCACCGGGCTCGGCTGCTACGCGCTCAAACTCGGCGGGCTCGTCACCCCGCAGCGCGTCCTGGACGATCCCCGGGTGCGGCGGTTCACCGAACTCGTCCCGGTGGCGCTGCTGACCGCGCTGATCGCCGTGCAGGCGCTCGCCGACGGCAGGGCCCTGGAGTTCGACGCCGCCCGCATGGCGGGCCTCGGCGCGGCCGTCGCGGCGCTCCTGCTGCGGCTCCCGTTCCTGGTGGTCCTGATCGTGGCCGCCGGTGTCGCCGCCGGGTTGCGCCTGCTCGGCCTCTGACCGCTCAGGACTCCGCTTCGACGATCTCCAGGGCGCGGGCCAGGTCGTCCGGGTACGGGCTCTCGAACTCCACCCGCTCACCCGTCGTGGGGTGCTCGAAGCCCAGCCGGGCGGCGTGCAGCCACTGCCGTTTCAGGCCGAGACGCGCCGCGAGGGTCGGGTCGGCGCCGTACGCGAGGTCGCCCACGCAGGGATGCCGGATCGCGGCCATGTGCACCCGGATCTGGTGGGTGCGGCCCGTCTCCAGGTCGATGTCGAGCAGCGTGGCCGCCCGGAACGCCTCGACGGTGTCGTAGTGCGTCACCGAGGGCTTCCCGCCCGCCACGACCGCGAACCGGCCGTCGCCCGACGGATGCCGGTCGATGGGCGCGTCGACCGTCCCGCGGAACGGGTCCGGGTGGCCCTGCACGAGGGCCTGGTAGCGCTTGTCGACGCGGCGTTCCTTGAACGCGCGCTTCAGGCGCGAGTACGCGACCTCGCTCTTGGCCACGGCCATCGCGCCGGTGGTGTTGGCGTCCAGCCGGTGCACGATGCCCTGCCGCTCGGACGCGCCGCTGGTGGCGATCGTGTGCCCGGCCCCGAGCAGCCCGCCGAGGACGGTCGGGCCCGTCCAGCCGGTGGTCGGGTGCGCGGCGACGCCGATCGGCTTGTTCACCACGACGATGTCGTCGTCCTCGTACAGGACGGCCATCCCCGGGACGGGCTCGGCGACGGGCGCCGGGGGCACGGGCGGCGGCGGGAGCGTGACCTCCAGCCAGGCGCCCGCGTGCAGCCGCTCCGACTTGGTGGCCACCTCGGCGCCGTCCAGCAGGACGTCCCCGGCGGCGATCATGTCGGCGGCGCTGCCCCGCGACAGCCCGAACAGCCGCGCCAGCGCGGCGTCGACCCGCTCCCCCTCCAGCCCGTCCGGGACGTGGAGGCTGCGCATTTCGCCCATCAGGCCTTCTCCTCCGGCGCGGTGGCCGGGGCCTCGCCTGTTCCGGGCTGCTCGGGCTCGTGCCCGGGCCCGTGGTTGGCGGGCTCGTGGTTGGCGGGCCCGTGGTTGGCGGGCTCGTGGTTGGCGGGCTCGTGCTCGCCGGCGGGGTCGGGCCCGGCCTCGCCGCCGGGCTCGGACTCGCCGGGCCGCGGCTCGGGGCCTTCGGGTTCCCCGGCGTCCTGCTCGTCCTTGCCGGGGAGGCGCGTCCCGTCGATCTGGAGCCCGCGCGCCGCCAGCAGGACGGCCAGGACGCCGCCGCAGACGATCGACGAGTCGGCCAGGTTGAACACCGGGAAGTTCGGTACCTGGATCCAGTCGACGACATGGCCCTTCAACGGCGCCGGGGCCCGCAGCAGCCGGTCGATGAGGTTGCCGACGGCGCCGCCGAGCAGCAGGCCCAGGCAGATCGCCCAGGGCAGGCTCCGCAGGTTCCGGGCCGTGCGCAGGATCGCCACCACCACGCCGATGGCGATCAGGGTGAAGACGATCGTGTAGCCGGTGCCGATGGAGAACGCGGCGCCGCTGTTGCGGGTCTCGCGCAGGGTCAGCAGCCCGCCGAGCAGCCGGATCGGCTCGCTGTCCTGCAGCGTCGCCACCACGATGATCTTGGACACGATGTCGGCGGCGAGCGCGGCCAGCGCCACGGCGATCAGCACGCCGACGCGGCGCGGCCGAGGAGATCCCGTGGATTCCCCGGCCCCGCCCTCTGGGTTCGTTGAGTCGCTCAGCGACGTTCCTCGCGTTGTTTGCATGTCACACACAGGGTCGCACGCGGGAAGACCTGGAGCCGCGCCTTGCCGATCGGCGTGGTGCAGGACTCGCAGATTCCGTACGTGCCGGCGTCCATCCGCTGGACGGCCCGCTCGATCTGGGCGAGCAGGTCCTGTGAATTGTAGGACAGTGCGAGTTCGTGCTCGCGCTCGTAGGTCTTCGCGCCCGCGTCGGCCTGGTCGTCGCCGGCGCCGTCGCTGCTGTCGCCCTCGGCGATCTGGCTCGCCGACGCGGCGATCTCGCTGCGCAGCGCCTCGATCTGCTCCTGCAGGGCGGCCCGCACCTCGGCGAGCTCACCGGACGTCCACTCGTGCTCCCCCTCGCGGACCGGCAGCTCCGCCGCCTTCACCGCCGCGCCGCCGTTCCCGCCCGCCTTCTCCGCCTTCGCGGGGACGCGTCCGGACGACGGCCCGCCCGGTTTCGCGGCCCGGCCCTTGGCGGGCGGTTCGGCCGGGGACCGCCTCGCGCCCCGGCTCTTCTTCCCGGCGGTCGGCTTCTCCGGGGGCGGCTTCTCATCGGGCAGCGTCGCATCGGACTGGGTGCCCCTCCTCGCGCCGGCCATGTCGGCCCCCCTCGCGCTGATCGCCTCGACGGGCAGTGCGGGCAGCATAAGTCCCCTTTCTCGGGCGCGGCAAACAACCTGGGCTGCGTTACCGACCCCTTATGCCCCGTCGCCGATCGCCCGGAAACCCCAGGTCACCGCACGAGATCGCAAAGGAACGGCACCCGCCCCCGGCGGCCGCCCGGCACGATGACGGGAAGAGGACGCGCCCCGCGTGCGTTAGAGTCGTCGCGAGCAGTCTCATCGGCAGGCGTGGATGGGGACACCTGCCGCCGCACGCAGCAATGAGCGACCCGGGGACGGTGCGAGCCCGGGGGCGAGCCCGGCGGTCTGATCACCCCGGAGCCGCCGGAGGAACCGTCCCGGACATCCGTCCGCGGGCCCAGTAGACCCGGCAGCCGAGACTAAACGAAGCGGACCGTGCCGCCCGGCGGCAGGGTCAAGGAGGGTGGTACCGCGGGGCCGCCGCTCGGTCGATCCGGGCACACGCCTCGTCCCTCCGGTCAACGTGGTCACGTCGATCCGGAGGTCCGCCATCGTGAGCCGAGGTTTTCGGCCGCTGCCAGCGCAGGTCGATCTGCCCGCCCTGGAGCGGGACATGCTGCGCCGCTGGCAGGAGAGCAAGGTTTTCGAGCGGTCGCTGGAGCGCACCGCGTCCGGCCCCCGATGGGTGTTCTACGAGGGCCCTCCGACCGCCAACGGCATGCCGGGCGTCCACCACGTCGAGGCCCGCGTGTTCAAGGACGTCTTCCCGCGCTTCAAGACGATGAAGGGCTACCACGTCCCCCGCAAGGCCGGCTGGGACTGCCACGGGCTGCCCGTCGAGGTCGCCGTGGAGAAGGAACTCGGCCTCACCGGCAAGAAGGACATCGAGGAGTACGGCGTCGCGGAGTTCAACGACCGCTGCCGCGAATCGGTCCTGCGCCACGTGGACGCGTTCGAAGAGATGACCGAGCGCATGGGCTACTGGGTCAACACCGACCAGGCGTACCGCACGATGGACCCCGAATACGTCGAGGCGGTCTGGTGGTCCCTGAAGCAGGTGTTCGACAAGGGCCTGCTGTTCCGCGACTTCCGCATCACGCCGTACTGCCCGCGCTGCGGGACGGGACTGTCCGACCATGAGCTGGGCCAGCCCGGCGCGTACGAGGAGGTGTCCAGCCCGTCGGTGTACGTGCGGATGCCCGTCACGTCCGGCCCGCTCGCCGAGATGGGCGCCGCGCTGCTCATCTGGACGACGACGCCATGGACGCTGGTGTCCAACACCGCCGTGGCCGTCCACCCCGACGTCACCTACGTCGCCGCCAGGCCCGCGGGCTCCGACGAGGTCCTCGTCGTGGCCGAACCCCTTCTCGACCAGGTCCTCGGCGAAGGCGCGGAACGGCTCGCCGCGTACCAGGGCGCCGACCTGGAGCGCACCACCTACCGGCGGCCGTTCGACCTGGTCGACATCCCGGACGCGCACTACGTCGTCCTGGGCGACTACGTCACCGTCGAGGACGGCACCGGCCTCGTCCACCAGGCTCCCGCGTTCGGCGGCGACGACATGACCGTCTGCAAGCGCTACGGGATGCCGATCGTCAACCCCATCGGGCCCGACGGGCGCTTCCTGCGCGAGGTTCCCCTGGTCGGCAACAAGTTCTTCAAGGACGCCGACGAGCCACTCACCGACGACCTGCGCGCGCGCGGGCTGCTGTACCGCGGCGGGCACTTCGAGCACAGCTACCCGCACTGCTGGCGCTGCCACACGCCGCTGCTCTACTACGCGCTCCCCGCCTGGTACATCCGCACCACGCAGATCAAGGACCGGCTGCTGGAGGAGAACGAGAAGACCAACTGGTACCCCGAAACCGTCAAGCACGGCCGGTACGGGGAGTGGCTGCGCAACAACGTCGACTGGTCGCTGTCCCGCAGCCGGTACTGGGGCACGCCGCTCCCCCTGTGGGTCTGCGGCGAGGACGAGAACCACGTCACCTGCGTCGGGTCGCTCAAGGAGCTGGGCGAACTCGCCGGAAGCGACATGTCCGCCCTGGACCCGCATCGTCCCTACGTCGACGACGTGACGTTCCCCTGTCCCACCCGCGTCGGAGACGGGGAAACGTGCGGGGCGGAGGCGCGCCGCGTCCCCGACGTCATCGACGCCTGGTACGACTCCGGCTCGATGCCGTTCGCGCAGTGGGGCGCCCCTCACCGCAACAACGAGGTCTTCGAGAACTCCTACCCCGCGCAGTACATCTGTGAGGCCCAGGACCAGACCCGCGGCTGGTTCTACTCACTCATGGCCGTCGGGACGCTCGTCTTCGACCGCTCGTCCTACGAGAACGTCGTCTGCCTGGGACTGATCCTCGCCGAGGACGGCCGCAAGATGAGCAAGCACCTCGGCAACGTGCTGCGGCCGATCCCGCTGATGGACGAGCACGGCGCCGACGCGGTGCGCTGGTTCATGGCCGCCAACGGCCTGCCCTGGGCGTCGCGCCGCGTCGGGCACGGCGCACTGGAGGAGATCGTCCGCAAGGTCCTCCTCACCTACTGGAACACCGCGTCCTTCTTCGTCCTGTACGCCAACGCGGCGCAGGCGCAGGGCCGCGCCTGGACGCCCGACCGCCTGGCGGAGGCGCCCGCCCCGGCCGACCGCCCCCTCCTGGACCGCTGGGCGCTCGCCGGGCTGCACCGCACGGTCCGCGAGGTCGATGCGGCGCTGGAGGAGTTCGACACCGCCCGCGCGGGCCGCCACCTGGCCCAGTTCGTCGACGACCTGTCCAACTGGTACGTGCGCCGCTCCCGTCGGCGCTTCTGGGAGGGGCCCGAGACGCCCGACGGCTCGTCGGCCTTCGCGACCCTCTACGAGTGCCTGGAGACCCTCACCCGCCTGATGGCGCCGATGGTCCCCTTCATCACCGACCACGTCTGGGACGTCATCCGCCCCGCCGACGGTCCCGAGTCGGTGCACCTCGCCGACTGGCCGGCCGTCGACGAGGACCTCGTGGACGAGGAGCTGACCGCCCAGATGGCGCTCGTCCGCCGGCTGGTCGAGCTCGGCCGCTCCGCCCGCGCCGCCAGCGGCGTCCGGACCCGCCAGCCCCTCGGCCGCGCCCTGGTCGGCGCCGCGGGCTGGCCCGCGCTGCCGGCCCAACTCCGCGCGCAGATCTCCGAGGAGCTGAACGTCCTGGGCTTCGAGGAGCTCTCCTCGATCGGCGGTGACCTCGTCGAGTACGAGGTGAAGCCCAACTTCCGCGAACTCGGCAAGCGCTACGCCAAGGACACCCCGAGGGTCGCCAAGGCGATCACGTCCGCCGATCCCGCGGCCCTCGTGCACACCCTCCGCGGCGGCGCCGCCGAAGTCGAGGCCGAGGGCCTCGGCACGGTGCCGCTGTCCGCGGACGACGTGATCGTCACCGAGCGGCCTCGCACCGGCTGGGCGGTGGAGAGCGCCGCCGGCGAGACCGTCGCGCTCGACCTCACCGTCACGCCCGAACTGCGCCGCGCCGGCCTGGTCCGCGAGGCCGTCCGCCTCGTCCAGGAGGGCCGCAAGGCCGCCGGCCTGGACGTCACCGACCGCATCGACCTGTGGTGGGAGGCCACCGGCACCGACCTGGCCGAGGCGCTGCGCGCCCACACCGGCGAGATCGCCGCCGAGGTCCTCGCGACCAAGGTCACCGAGGGCCGCCCCGAAGGCCTCCCCGCAACCCGCGACGAGGAACTGGGCCTAACCCACTACCTCCGCAGGTCCACCGAGTAGAAACCCCGCCCCGCCGAGCCGACCGACCACAGCACCACGCCACCAACAGAGACGGTCACAACCACCGAAACCGTGCCGTGAGAATCAACCGCCTCGCGAGGGGGTTTCCAGGGGTCGCCCCCCTGGACTGGCACACCACGGTTCGTGCGGCCGGAGGCGCCCCAGGCGCCGGAGGCCGCACGACCCGCCGAGCCGGGCGACCGCAGCGACACGACGCCGACCCGCACGGTCACAACAAACCGAAACCGTGGCGTGAGGATCGACCGGCTCGCAACGGGGGTTCCAGGGGGTCGCCCCCTGGGCAGACGCTGCGATGATTGGAGGGTGAATCTTTCCGAGCAGCCTTCCGAACCCCCGGCGCGGCCGTCGGACGCCGGCATGCGCGCGTCGGACGCCGACCGCGACCAGGTCGCCGACCGCCTGCGTGAGGCCCTGGCCGAAGGGCGCATCACGCCGGAGGAGCACGCGGAGCGGATCGACGCGGTCTACAAGGCCAAGACCTACGCCGAGCTGGAGCCGGTTCTCAGTGACCTGCCGTCGGCGCGGGCACCGCGGCCGACGGTCGATCTGCGCAAGGAGGAACGGGTGGTCGCGCCGCCGGCGCCCCAGTCGCCGAACCTGGTGGCGATCTTCGGTGGGGCGGAGCGGAAGGGACGCTGGCTGGTGGAGCCGACCACCAACGTCTCGTGCGTGTTCGGAGGCGTCGACCTGGACTTCCGGCAGGCGGTCCTCAGCCGCGGCGAGGTGACCGTCAACGTCACCTGCGTGTTCGGCGGGGTGAACCTGGTCGTGCCGCCCGGCGTCCGGGTCGTCGGGTCCAATGTCGCGATCTTCGGCGGGAACGATCTGCCGGAGGACGACACGACGGACCCGGACGCGCCCGTCATCCGGCTGACCGGCCTGGTGCTGTTCGGCGGCGTGTCCGTCACGCGCCGCGAGGTGGGCGGGAAGAAACGCCGCCGGGACCGGCACGGGGAGATCCACCGGCTGCACCAGGAGCGGCGCGCGGAGATGCGCGAGCGGCGCCGCGACCGCTGAGCCGCCCCTGGGCGTGCTCAGTCCCGGGCGCGCTCGCGGTCGGGCTGGCAGACGAGGCAGGGCGTGCAGCCCCGGGACTTGGCCTCGGCGCGGGACAGCGCCTCCAGGTCGTCGGCCTCGTCGCCGATGTCCTCGATGAGGGCGCAGTCGGTGCGGTGGTAGCGCTTGGTGCCGCTCAGGATGCGGACCTGCGGGCCGTCGTCGCCGGGCTCGTCCTGCGGGGCCTCGGCGGCCGGCTCGTGTCCGGGCTCCTCGGACGGCTGCGGCGCGTCGTCGTCGTCGGCGCCGCGGGGCTTCGGAGCCGCCGCCTCCGGGACGGCGGTGTCGGCCTCCGGCTCGGCGGAGAGTGCGGCACCCAGGTCGACAGCGGTGTCAGGCGACGCGGATTCGGCCTCAGCGGGCCGTTCGCCGGCGGAGTGAGCCTCCGGCTCCGGTCCGGCGGCTTCGGCCTTCTCCGCGGATTTGGCGGGCTCTTCGCGGCTGAAGAGGCTCGCCACCGGCATGTCGGTGAGGGTCGGGCCCGCGGGGCCGGGCGCCGGGCGCTCCGGCTCGGCCGGCCGGTCCGCCCGCGGGATCTCGGCCGTCTTGTCGAACGAGGTGGGCGCGGACGCCGGGGAGGGCGCCGGCTTGGCCAGACCGGCCAGGCCGCCCTCGGAGCGTTCCGGGCCGGGCTTCGGAGGTGCGGGCACGTCCCCTGCCGTCCTGCCCGTGCCGGGTGGCACGGGTCCCGACGCCGCGGCGCGCGCCGCCAGTGCGGTGTCGGGCATGCAGGCGGTACAGGGGCTGAACCCCTCCTCCTTGGCCTCGGCGAAGGTGAGCTCCTCGGTCTCGCGTCCGGCGAGCTGCCGGCAGGTGTCGAGGTGGTAGCGCTTGCGGCCGCGGACGACGAACACCAGCGCGTCGTCGGGGACGTCGGCCGGCGGGGCGGGGATCTCCACCTCGTCGTCGGCCTGGTCCGCCACCGGGGCCTTGGCGGCCGGTACGCCCGTGGCGTTCGCGGCGGACGCGGCGGGGGCGGCCTTCTTGCGCTTGTCCTTCTTGGGCTTGCCGCTCCTGCGGGCGGGCGCCGGTGACACACCCGCGCCGAAGAGCTCCTTGCGACGCAGGAACACCCCGATGGCCAGGCACAACGCCGAGACGATGCTGACCGCGATCGAGAAATAGATCACGAACAGGGCGTCAAACTGGCCGAAGACCTCGGCGCTGTCGCTGTTGCCGGCGACGATTCCCGCTACCAGCAGGGCGATGGCCACCACCACGAGAACGCCGCTCAGGATGATCACAGGGTCTCTCTCCCTCGTTCAGGCCGCTCGGCTCCCGGGCGGCCGGCACCGGCCGGACTCCCCGCGCCGCCGGGATGGCTGCGGTGCCACCCTCGGCGCGGCGATCGGGAAGACACTATCGCCCGCGATGCCCACCTCAGCGCCGTTCGTGCGGCGGGTTGTCACCGCCGGCGTGGAAAGCCCCGGTCGCGGAGTGCTGCACCTGCTGGGTGTGCTCGGCGGGCGGCGGGAACTGGCCAGGCGCCGGCCCGGAGCCGCCGGGGGCGCCGTTGCGGTTGTCGTTGTGCTGCAGGGTGTTCTGCGGGCCCGTCTGCGGACCGCCCTGGGGGGCGTTCTGCGGTGACTGGGCGGGGGCCGCGCCCGGGACGGCGGCGAACGCGCCGGTCTCGGTGCTGCCCGCCTCCAGGTCGCGCAGCTGGCCCTCCAGGTAGACCTTCAGCCTGCTGCGGTACTCCCGCTCGAAGGCGCGCAGGTTGTCGACCTCGCGCTCGAGCTCCTCGCGCTGCTGCACGAGCGAGCCCATGACCTGGCGGTGCCGCTCCTGGGCGTCGCGGTCGAGGGCCTCGGCGCGCGAGCGGGCCTCGCTGACGATCTGGTCGGCCTGCCGACGGGCTTTGCCGAGGATCTCCTCGGCCTCGCGGCGGGCGCGGCCGAGCGTCTCGTCGGCCTCCCGGCGGGCGTCGGCGATCGCCTGGTCGGCGGTCTGCTGCGCCAGCGCGAGCACGCGGGCGGCCGTGTCCATGTTGTCCTCGCCGGAGGGCGCGGAGGACATGCCGAGACCGCCGAGGGCCGGCTCCGGCTCGGGCTGCGGCTGCGGCTCGGGGCGGGGAGGCTCCGGGATCTTCTGGACGTCCGGCTTGGGCTCCACGATGGGGGCTGCCATGGCGGGAACCTTGCCGCGCAGGCACTCGGCGAGCTTGGCCCGCAGCTCCTCGTTCTCCTGGATGAGGCGGTCGAGCTCGGCCTCGACCTCGTCGAGGAAGGCGTCCACCTCCTCCTCGTCGTACCCCGGCCTCAGCCTGGTGGTACTGAACTGCTTGTTCCGCACATCGGCGGGTGTCAGCGGCATGTTCTCGTCTCCTTGGCGCGCTTGGAGTCTGTCCCGAAGGACGGTATCCGATCGACCTAACCTCCGCCGAACGCGGAGCCGACGATGATGATCAGGATCCAGACCACAAGGATGAGGACGGTGAAGCTGAGATCCAGCGCAACGTTACCCAGTCGAATGGGCGGGATGAAGCGTCTGAGGAATTTCAGGGGCGGATCGGTGACGGTGTAGGTCGCCTCGGCGATCACCAGAACGACCCCGGTCGGCTTCCACTGCCGGGCGAACGACTGCAGGATCTCCAGGATCAGCCTCCCGATCAGGAACAGGAGGAAGAAGTAGAGGATCGCCTGCAGGACGGTTCCAACGATGTTCACGGGTTCTCTCGCATGTGGATCTCAGCTCTGGTTGAAGAAACCACGTTCTGCCATCCGGGCCTTGTCCTCGGCCGTCACCTCCACGTTGGCGGGCGACAGGAGGAACACCTTGTTCGTAACACGCTCGATGCTCCCGTGCAGGCCGAACACGAGACCCGCCGCGAAGTCGACCAGACGCTTGGCGTCGCTGTCGACCATCTCGGTCAGATTCATGATGACCGGTGTGCCCTCCCGGAAGTGCTCGCCGATGGTCCTCGCCTCGTTGTAGGTCCTTGGATGCAGCGTAGTGATACGAGCGAGGTCGGTGGTACCGGACTCGTAGAGCGCCACGGAACGTCGCTCGATCGTCGACGTGGAGTGATGGTCGCGTTCGCGGTCCGCGGCCTCGTCGGCTCGGGTAAGCTGACCGCCGGATTCGTCCTCGCGACGGCGGCCCTGCCCGGAGTCGGTCTCCTCGTCGTAGACCTCGTACTCGTCGTAGTCGCCGTACTTGTCGTCGTAGCGATCGTCCTCCACAAGGCCGAGGTAGACCGCCATCTTGCGCATCGCGCTGGCCATACGCCCCTCCGTGTCCTGTGGTCGCGGCACCGGGCGCGTCCGGCGCCGCCTGGACTGATCCGTCGTGGCGGCCCGCGTTCCGGCAGGTACCACTGGGGGGACATTACCTGACGATTGCCCGTCGGCCGCCGAGCAACGCCGTACCGACCCGCAGGTGTGTCGCGCCGCACGCGATCGCCTGTTCCAGATCGCCGCTCATACCCGCAGAGACGATCCGGGCGCCCGGATGGTTCCGGCGGACCCGTTCGGCGATCCCGGCGAGCCGAGTGAAGGCGGGCGCCGGGTCGGCGCCGAGCGGGGCGACGGCCATCACGCCGCCGAGCTCGAGGCCGCCGGCCTCGGCGATCGCGTCGGCGAGCGCGGGAACGTCCGGGGGTGACGCGCCGCCGCGCCCCTCCACCTCGTCCAGCGAGACCTGGACGAGGCAGCGCAGGGTGCGGCCGGCGCGGACGGCGGCGTCCGACAGCGCCGAGACCAGCCTGGGCCGGTCGACCGAGTGCACGACGTCGGCGTATCCGGCGACGGCGCGGGCCTTGTTGGTCTGCAGGCGGCCGACGAAATGCCAGGTGAGGGGGAGGTCGGCGCATTCGGCGGCCTTCGGGCGGGCCTCCTGGTCGCGGTTCTCGCCGATATCGGTGAGGCCGAGTCCGGCCAATAGCCGCACATCGGACACGGGGAACGTCTTGGTGACCGCGATCAGCGTGATCTCGTCCTCGTCCCGGCCGGCGGCGGCGCACGCGGCGGCGATGCGTGCCCGCACTCCGGCGATGCCCTCGGCCAGTTCGGTCCGGCGCTCCTCGGTCACGCGTCGCCCTTGAGCCAGACGTATCCGGCGAAGCGGCCGGTGCGCCCGTCGCGGCGGTAGGAGAAGAGGCCGGGGTCCTCGATGGTGCAGCGAGGGTCGACCCGCACGCCGGTGACGCCTCCGGCGGCGAGCTGCTCGACGATGCCGGCGCGGATGTCGAGGCCCGGGGTGCCCTTGGACGTGATGGAGTACGCGCCGGGCACGACGGCGGTGACCTCGTCCCGCATCGTCTCGGGGACCTCGTAGCAGCGGCCGCACGCGGCGGGGCCGATCGCGGCCGTCATCCTGGCGGGGTCGGCGCCCCGCTCGCACATCGACTTCACCAGTGCGGGGACGACCCCGGCGGCGGTCCCGGGCCGGCCCGAGTGGGCGGCGCCGACGATCCCGGCGACAGGGTCGGCGAGCAGGACGGGCGCGCAGTCGGCGACCAGGACGGCGAGGGCGAGGCCGGGGACGGTCGTGACGATCGCGTCGACGGGGCCGGGAAGATCGGGGGAAGTGACGAACGCGACGGCGGCGCCGTGCACCTGCCGCATGTAGACGGTGCGTCCGGGGTCGACGCCGAGGCGGGCGGCGACGCGCCGCCGGTTGTCCTGGACGGCGGCGGAGTCGTCGCCGGCCGCGCCACCGAGGTTGAGGGATTCATAGGGGGCGGTGCTCACGCCGCCGGCACGGCCGGTGAAGGCGGCGCCGACGCCGTCGCCCAGGGCGACGGTGGTGATCACTTCAGGAAATCGGGGACGTCGAGGTCGTCGTCCTCGTCGAACACCACGGGACGGCGGCGCTGCCCGGAGGAGGCGGGGCCGCCGTCGTTCTCCCCCGCGTGCACGCGGGACGGGGTCTGCTCGGACGCCGGGCGGGGCGCGGGGGCGCGCGAGCCGCCGGACTCCCCGCCGGAGGCGCCGGCGTCCCGGTCGGCGGGCGGGCCCGGCTGTGTGGAGGCGGTGCCGTCGGACCGGGCGTGCTCGCCCGATCCGCGTCCGCCGGAACGGTCGTCATGTCCCTGCGCGGACTGCTGGGACCGGTCGGCCTCGGGGCGCTGCGGCGGGGCGGCCGCGCCGCCCGCGGACTGCGGCGCCGCGGCCGCCTGTGCCACCGACTGCTGGGACCCGTGCTGCGCCGACTGCTGCGCGCTCGCGGGCTCGGATCGCCCGACGCGGCTCGGGATCGGGTTGGCGGGCGCGGCGGGCGCCGCCGACGCGGGCGGCGGCGTGGGACGCGGCGGCGGGGGCAGTCTCTTGGTCTCGGGTTCCGGGGCCGGCTTAGCAGGGCGGCCCTCGTCAAAACCCGCCGCGATCACCGTGACCCGGACCTCGTCGCCGAGCGCGTCGTCGATGACCGCGCCGAAGATGATGTTGGCGTCGGGCGCGGCGGCGTTGGACACCAGCTGCGCCGCCTCGTTGATCTCGAACAGGCCGAGGTCGGAGCCGCCGGAGATGGACAGCAGCACGCCGTGCGCGCCGTCGATGCTGGCCTCCAGCAGCGGGCTGGAGATCGCCATCTCGGCCGCGGCGACGCTGCGGTCGTCGCCGCGCGCGGAACCGATGCCCATCAGCGCCGAGCCGGCGCCGGACATGACGGACTTGACGTCGGCGAAGTCGAGGTTGATCAGGCCGGGGGTGGTGATGAGGTCGGTGATGCCCTGCACACCGGACAGCAGCACCTGGTCGGCGGCCTTGAACGCGTCCAGGACGCTGACCTGCCGGTCGGAGATCGACAGCAGCCGGTCGTTGGGGATGACGATGAGGGTGTCGACCTCGTCGCGCAGCGTCTCTATTCCGGCCTCGGCCTGCATGGCGCGGCGCTTGCCCTCGAAGCTGAAGGGGCGGGTGACGACTCCTATGGTCAGCGCGCCGAGCGAGCGGGCGATGTTGGCCACCACGGGCGCGCCGCCGGTGCCGGTGCCGCCGCCCTCTCCGGCGGTGACGAACACCATGTCGGCGCCCTTGAGGACCTCTTCGATCTCCTCGCGGTGGTCTTCGGCGGCCTTGCGGCCGACATCGGGGTTGGCTCCGGCGCCGAGGCCCCGGGTGAGCTCGCGGCCCACGTCCAGTTTCACGTCGGCGTCACTCATCAGCAGCGCCTGGGCGTCCGTGTTGATCGCGATGAACTCGACGCCCTTGAGTCCCTCTTCGATCATCCGGTTGACGGCATTGACGCCGCCGCCGCCGATGCCGACGACCTTGATGACCGCGAGGTAATTCTGCGGTGCTGCCACGACGAGGGGCCTTTCCGCTCTATCCGACCGCCCTGCCCGGTCTGAGACCGTGCCGCCGCGGTGTTCCTGACCTGTGTGCACTTGCGGGCCGAGCCCGGCGGGATCCGGCCTTGGAAACCGGCTCCCCTGAACCCTCACCCTCAACTTGAGGCTTACAGTTATGTCAACCTGAGGACTGATACGGACAGTAGGGCGGCCTTACCGCCAGGGTCAACTAACCTCCCCCGAACTCCACCGGCGTGTCGCACCGGATACGCGTTCGCCCTGGTCGGCGAAGAAGATCTGGCTGCTCCCAGGCCGCGCACGCCGTCGTCCACCCCCTCAGCGGGTATCGGTACCGCCGGTGTCGGGTCGCCCATGCGGTGCTCCTTCCGGCCGGTCGTTCCAGCGTGCCCCATCGGACGCCCGGAATCGCCGCGACACACGCACCGGACCCGAACGGCACCACAAACGCCTTCCCCGTGAGGCGCGCCGGCCGGCCGTCGCGCCGGACGCTCACTTCGTCTTGAGCACCTCGGGGGAACTGACGTCGGCGGTGCGGACGGCCCGCCCGGCCGCCGTGCGCCACAGGGCGTCCAGCAGCCGGATCTTCTCCTCTGCCCGTTCTGCGGCGCCCCACACCACCGTCTGGCCGCCCGCCATGTGCAGGGTGACCGCCTCGGGCCCGGTCGCCGCCACCTCGCGCAGCTTCCCCTTCAGACGTTCCGGCAGGTCGGAGAGCACGGTCAGCGCCGCGAGCGTCGCCTTGTCGGACGGTCCGGGCGCGGCGACCGTCAGCGTCGGGAGCCCGGACGGCCTGTCCTCCCCGTCGGCGACGACGACGCCGTGCCGGTCGATCCGGTGGTGGCGCCCGTCGCGTTCGAAGACGGCGACCGGCACCCGTTCGCGGACCACGATGCGGACGGTGCCCGGCCAGTGCCGTTCGATCTCGGCGGACTCGACCTCCCGGAGCCGCTCGACCCGTTCGCGGATCTCGCCGGTCGCCAGCCGCGCCATCGGCCTGCCGATGTGGATCCCCGCGGCGGCGACGATCCGGTCGTGCGGCGCCAGCTCGGCACCGGTCACCTCGACGTGCCGCACCACCAGCAGCCGCGAGCCGAGCACGACCCACGTCACCGCGCCCAGCGCCGCCAGCACCAGCAGGGTGACGAAGATGACCTTCCACCGGACGGGACGGCCGCGTTCCTCCCCCGGCTCCCCGTCCGGTCCCCGGCCGCCGTCCGGCCCGGCCCGCCGGCCCGTCTGCGCCTCGGTCATGACCCAAGCTTGGCAGTGTTCTCCCCGCCCGCCGCCGACCGCGCGGGCGGCGGCGTGTCCTTCACGAACCGGCCAGGCGCTCCAGGATGAGCGGGCCGAGCTGGGTCACGTCACCCGCGCCCAGGGTGATGACGACGTCGCCGGGCCGGGCGAGCGCTGCGGCTATTTCGGGCACCTCGTCCCGGACGGGCGCGTAGACGGCCTCGGTGCCGGCCGGGACGGCGTCGGCGACCAGCGCGCCCGTCACACCGGGCTCGGGGTCCTCGCGGGCGCCGTACACGTCCAGGACGACGGCGACGTCGGCGAGGCCGAGCGCCGCGCCGAACTCGGCGGCGAAGAACCGGGTGCGGCTGTACAGGTGCGGCTGGAAGACGGCGATGATCCGGCCGCCCTGCTTCTCCCCCAGGTAGTCGCGGGTGGCGTCCAGGTCGGCGGTCAGCTCGGTCGGGTGGTGGGCGTAGCTGTCGAACACCTCGACGCCGCCCGCCTCGCCCTTACGCTCCAGCCGCCGCATCGCGCCGCCGAACGCGGCGAGGCCCGCACGGACGGGCGCGTCGTCCAGGCCGAGGGCCTGGGCGACCGCGACCACGGCGGCGGCGTTGAGGGCGTTGTGCCGGCCGGGGACGCCCAGCGCGACCTCGCCGATCCCGCCGATCTCGAACCGGGAGCCGAGACCGCGCGGGGTGAATCCGGTCACCCGCAGGTCCGCGCCTTCGGCCTCGCCGTACGTCCGGACGGTCAGGCCCCGCGCCCGCGCCCGTTCCGTCAGCTCCATCGCCACCGGGTCGTCGGCGCCGACGATGAGCGTCCCGCCCGGCTCGACGCGGTCGACGAACCTGGCGAAGTTCTCCTTCACCATCTCGAAGCCGCCGTAGTTGTCGAGGTGGTCGGCCTCGACGTTGGTGACGACCGCGATGTGCGGCGTGTACATGAGGAAGGAGCCGTCGCTCTCGTCGGCCTCGGCCACGAACACGTCGCCGGTGCCCTCGTCGGCGCCGAGCCCGGTGGTGACCAGCTGCCCGCCGATGCAGTAGGACGGGTCGGCGCCGGCGTGCTGGAGCGCGACCGTCAGCATCGAGGTCGTGGTGGTCTTGCCGTGCGTGCCGGCGACCGCGACCGCCCTGCGGCCGGCCATCAGCGAGGCGAGCGCGGCCGAGCGGTGCAGGACCCGCAGGCCGCGCTCGCGGGCGGCGACCAGCTCGGGGTTGGTGTCCCGGATCGCCGTGGAGACGACCACCGTGTCGGCGTCGCCCAGGTGCCCGGCGTCGTGCCCGACGAAGACCTTGGCGCCGAGGTCGCCGAGCTGGGTGAGCAGCTCGGAGTCGCGCGCGTCGCTGCCGGACACGGCGAGGCCGCGCCGCAGCATGATGCGGGCGATGCCGGACATCCCGGCGCCCCCGATCGCGATGAAGTGGACCCGGCCGAGCTCGCCGGCGGGCACGACGTCACGTGGACCGATCAGGCTCATCGGCCGGCGCCCGCCGAACGGACCACGTCGTACACCATCTGGGCGAGCGCGACGTCGGCGTCCCGCCGGCCCATCCGCCCGGCCGCCTCCGACATGGTCGCGACCCGGGCCGGGTCGGCCAGCACCGGCAGCAGGTTCTGCGCGATCCAGTCGGGCGACAGGTCGGCGTTGTCGACGAGCAGGCCGCCGCCGGCCTGGACGATCGGCTCGGCGTTCAGCCGCTGCTCGCCGTTGCCGATCGGCAGCGGCACGTACACCGCGGGCAGCGCGACCGCGGCCAGTTCGGCGCACGTCATCGCGCCGGCGCGGCACATGGCCATGTCGGCGGCGGCGTAGGCGAGATCCATCCGGTCGCAGTAGGGGATCGTGACGTACTGCGGGCCGCCGGACACCGGCTCGGGCTCCTCGGTGTTCTTCGGCCCGACGATGTGCAGGACCTGGATGCCCGCCTGCCGGAAGTACGGCGCCGAGGCGACGGCGGCCTGGTTGAGGGACCGGGCGCCCTGCGACCCGCCGAAGATCAGCAGGGTGGGCAGGTCGGGCAGCAGCCCGAAGTAGGAGCGGGCCTTGTCGCCCATCGCGAGCCGGTCGAGGGCGGCGATCTCGCGGCGGAGCGGGATGCCGACGAACGTGGGGTTCGGCAGCGGCGAGTCGGCGTGCGACACCGCGACGTGCTCGGTGAAGCGGGCGCCGAGCTTGTTGGCGAGGCCGGGCTTGGGGTTGGCCTCGTGGACGATGATCGGCACCTTGCGCTTGCGCGCCGCCAGGTAGCCGGGGGTGGCGACGTAGCCGCCGAAGCCCACCAGGATGTCGGCCTGGGCCTGGTCGAGGACGGACGCCGCCGCGTTGATCGCGCCGCGCAGCCGCCCGGGAACCGACAGCAGCCGCGGGGTCAGCGTGCGCGGCAGCGGAACCGGGGGGATCAGGGCGAGTTCGTAGCCACGCTGCGGGACGAGGCGTGTCTCCAGGCCCCGTTCGGTGCCGAGGCAGACGATCCCGGTGTTCGGGTCGTTGCGGCGCAGCGCGTCGGCGAGAGCCAGAGCGGGCTCGATGTGTCCGGCGGTGCCGCCGCCGGCCAGGACAACCCTCATGCTGGTTGACAACTCCTCAGCGTGTTCGACTTGTCGGGTGCCGCGCGTCCGGCGCGTGGGCGCGCACGCGACGCGGCGTCTCGGCACCCCGGAGGGGGGCGAGTCAATTCCGGGGGACGACCCCCGGACCCCCGGGAGGGGGTTTTCAACGCCGTGCCAGACCCAGCCAGCTTAGAGCCCTCACGACCGGTCCGGGGCCCCGTGCGGAGAGTGCTTGCCTCGCACCGGGCTCGCGTTTGGCGAACGCGAGCAGCATGCCGAGCACGAACAGGCTCGGAATCAGCGCCGATCCCCCGTAGGACACCAGCGGAAGCGGGATGCCGGTGATGGGCAGGACGCGGATGACGGCGCCGATGTTCACGATGGCCTGCACGACCAGCCACGCCGTCGCGCCCGCGGCGGCCAGCCGGGTGAACGGGTCGCTCACCCGCCGGGCGATCCGCAGGCCCGCGTAGGCGAGCAGCCCGAACAGGGACAGGACCACGAGGGTGCCGACGAGGCCGAACTCCTCCGCCACGATCGCGAAGATGAAGTCGGTCTCGGCTTCCGGCAGATAGTCCCATTTGGCGCGCCCCTCCCCGAGGCCCGTGCCGAACAGGCCACCGGAGGCGACCGCGTAAAGGCCCTGCGTACCCTGGTAGTTGGTGGTGAGCTGGTTGCCGGAGGAGTCCAGGAACCCGGTGAGGCGCTGCATCCGGTACGGCTCGACGATGATGAGGATCGACACCAGCAGGCACACGAGCCCGGTCATGCCGACGAACAGCCGCCCGGGGGCGCCGACGACCCACAGCAGCGCCAGGAAGATCGTGAGGAGCACCAGCGTGGTGCCGAGATCGCTGCCCATCATCACGAGCAGGATCAGGATGCCCGCGCCGGGCATCAGCGGGACCAGCAGCGGCCGCCATTCGGTCAGCTGCCCCAGCCGCTCCTTGCGCGCCAGCAGGTCGGCGCCCCACAGGACCAGGGCGAGCTTGGCCAGTTCGGACGGCTGGACCTGCACCGGCCCGAGGTCGACCCAGCGGGTGGCGCCGCCCGCGCTGCGGCCCAGCCCGGGGACGAGCACCATCGCCAGCACGACGACCGACAGCAGCAGCAGCGGGTAGGCCAGCGCGCGGAACGTCTTCACCGGCAGGCGGGACGCCACCCACATGCCGGGCAGCCCGATCGCCATCCACAGGGCCTGCTTCTGGAACAGCGTGTAGGCCGAGCCCGTCGCCTGGAGCTGGCTGACGCTGGACGCCGACAGCACCATCGTCAGGCCGAGTGCGAGCAGCATCACCGTGCAGCCCAGCACCAGGTAGTAGGACGTGAGGGGGCGGTCGAGCAGCCCGATGGCGGCGACCACCTGCTCGCGCGGCCCCGGGCGCCCGCCGTCCTCCTCGCCGGCCGGTGCGGCGGCCACGTCTACCGGGGGTTCCGGGGACCGGCGGCGCGGGCGGCGCCGGCGAGACGTCCGACCGCCGCGATGAAGGCGTCCCCGCGGGCCGGGTAGTTGGCGAACATGTCGAAGGACGCCCCGACGGGGGCGAGGAGTACGGTGTCGCCCGCCCGGGCGAGTCCGGAGGCTTCGTTGACGACGCGGTCCATGGCCCCAGTGTCGGTGTCGGGGACGTCCACGACGGGGACATCCGGGGCGTGTCGCGCGAGGGCCTCGGCGATCCGGTGCCGGTCGCGTCCCATCAGCACGACGCCGCGCAGCCGCCCGGCGCACGAACGCACCAGGTCGTCGACGTCCAGGCCCTTGAGGAGGCCGCCCGCGATCCACACGACCGGCTCGTAGGCGGCCAGGGACGCGGCGGCCGCGTGCGGCTGGGTCGCCTTGGAGTCGTTGACGTAGGCGACGCCCGCGACGTCCGCGACGTGCTGGATGCGGTGCGGGTCGGGCACGAACGCCCGCAGGCCGTCGCGGACGGCCTCGGGCGGGACCCCGAACGCGCGGGCGAGGCCCGCGGCGGCCAGCGCGTTGGCGACGTTGTGCGGCGCGAACGGGTGGACGTCGGCGAGCGCGGCGAGTTCGGCGGCCTGCCGTCCGGGATCGCCGGTGAGCGCCCGGTCGACGAGCAGTTCCTCGACGACGCCGAGTTCACCGGGACGCGGCACCCGGAGCGTGAAGCCGACCCGCCGGTCCACGTCCGGGGCGCGTTCGGCCAGCGCGGCGGACGTCTCGTCGCCGGCGTTGTAGACGGCGACGCAGCCCGGCCCGAAGATCTTGGCCTTGGCGGCGACGTAGGCGTCCATGGATCCGTGCCAGTCGAGATGGTCGGGCGCGACGTTCAGCACCGCCGCCGCCTTCGGGGCGAGCGAGCTGGACCAGTGCAGCTGGTAGCTCGACAGCTCCACCGCCAGCACGTCGTACGGCTGGGTGACGGCCTCCACGATCGGCGTGCCGACGTTCCCGACGGCGAGGGCCTTGTGGCCGGCGGCGGTGAGCATGCACGCCAGCATCCGGACGACGGTGGTCTTGCCGTCGGTCCCGGTGACGGCCAGCCACGGCGCGGCGTCCCGCGGGCGAAGCCGCCACGCCAGCTCGACCTCGCCGATGATCTCGATGCCGGACGTCGCGGCGGCGGCGAGCAGCGGCACGTCCGGCCGCCACCCGGGCGAGGTCACCACCAGCTCGGTGCCGTCCGGCAGGCCCTCGCCGTCGCCGAGCCGGACCGCGACCCCGCGGGCCTCCAGCTCGGCGGCGTGCCCGCGCTGCTCCTCGCCGTCGCGGGCGTCGACGACGGTGACGCGGGCGCCGTGCCCGGCGAGGACGCGGGCGGCGGCGCGGCCGGACACGCCGAGCCCGGCGACGCACACGGACCGGCCCGCGAAACGGCTGCTGCTCACTACTTCGGCATCCATTCCAGGTAGAACAGGCCGATGCCGAGGGCCACGAACAGCGCCGACATCAGCCAGAAGCGCACGACGATCGTCGTCTCGGCCCAGCCGGACAGCTCGAAGTGGTGCTGCAGCGGGGCCATCTTGAACACCCGTTTCCTGGTCATCTTGAACCCGCCGACCTGGATCATCACCGACAGGGTGATCATCACGATCAGCCCGCACAGGATGGCGAGCAGGAATTGGGTGCGGGTGAGGATCGCCAGGCCGACCAGCACGCCGCCGAGGGCCAGCGAGCCGGTGTCGCCCATGAAGATCTTCGCGGGCGGGGCGTTCCACCACAGGAAGCCGAACACGCCGCCGAGGACGGCCGCGGCGACCACCGCGAGGTCGAGGGGGTCGCGGACGGTGTAGCAGTTGGGGGCGAGCGCGTAGTCGGTGCAGCTGTTGCGCAGCTGCCAGTTCCCGATGATCACGTAGGCGGCCAGCACCATGCCGGCCGGGCCCGCCGCCAGCCCGTCGAGGCCGTCGGTGAGGTTCACGCCGTTGGACATGGCCGCGATGAGCAGCAGGGCCCACACCACGAACAGGTACGGGCCGATCGAGGGGCCGAAGTCGCGCAGGAAGGACAGGTGGGGGTCGGCGGGGGTGATGTCGTAGCCGTTGGGGAAGTTGAGCGACGCGACGGCGAACACGACGCCGACGAGGATGATGCCGATCATCTTGGCGCCGCTGCGCAGGCCGAGGCTGCGCTGCTTGAAGACCTTGATGTAGTCGTCCACGAACCCGACGAGGCCGAGCCCGGTCATCAGGAACAGCACCAGCATGCCGGAGATGGTCGGCTCGGTCCCGGTGACGAGGTGCGCCACCGCGTAGCCGACGAGCGACCCGACGATGAAGACCGTCCCGCCCATGGTGGGGGTGCCGCGCTTGTTCATGTGGGCCTCAGGGCCCTCGTCGCGGATCATCTGTCCGTAGCCGAGCCGGTTGACGATCCGGATCCACACCGGCGTGCCGACCATGACCAGGACCAGTGCGACCCCGGCGGCGATGATGATGTTGGTCATCGGGCGTCCTCCGCGAGGATCGCCTCGGCCACCCGTTCCAGTCCGGTCACGCGAGAGCCCTTCACCAGCACGACGTCCCGCGGCGCGAGCCGCTCCCTGAGCGCGGCCACCGCCGCGCCGACGTCATCCACCTGCACGCACTCTCCCGTCCATGACCCCACCTGCCCGGCCCCGCCGGCCATCGCCGCCGCGTTCGCGCCGACGACCACGAGGCCCGCGATCCCGCTGCGCGCCGCATGCTCCCCGATCTTGGCATGTTCCGCGGCGGAGGAAGCGCCGAGTTCGGCCATCTCCCCCAGTACCGCGTATGCGCGGCGGCCCCGGGCCATGTGGGCGAGCACGTCGATCGCGGCGCGGGTCGAGTCGGGGTTGGCGTTGTAGGCGTCGTTCACCACGGTCACGCCGTCGGCCCGCTCGGTGACCTCCATCCGCCACCGGCTGGCCGGCACGGCCTCCGAGAGGCCCGCGGCGATCTCGGCGGGCGCGAGCCCCGCGGCCCGCGCCGCCGCGGCCGCGGCCAGCGCGTTCATGACGGCGTGCGAGCCGTGCAGGCGCAGCGCGACCGGCGCCGAGCCCTCCGGCGTGACGAGGGTGAACCGGGCCCGGCCCTGCTCGTCGAGCGTCTCGTCCGCGGCGCGGACGGCCGCGTCCGGGGACCGGCCGAACATGACGACCTCGCCGCGCGTGCGCGGCGCCATGGCGGCGACGAGCGGGTCGTCGGCGTTCAGGACGGCGGTGCCGCCCGGCCGGACCGCCTCCACGATCTCGCCTTTGGCGCGGGCGATGTTCTCGCGGCTGCCGAACTCCCCGACGTGCGCGGTGCCGACGTTCAGCACGACGCCGACGTCGGGCGGCGCGATCCCGGTGAGGTAGGCGATGTGGCCGATGCCGCGGGCGCCCATCTCCAGGACCAGGTGACGGGTCGCGGCGTCGGCGCGCAGCACGGTGAGGGGCAGCCCGATCTCGTTGTTGAACGAGCCGGGCGGGAAGACGACGGGGCCCGCGCGGCCCGCGAGCCCGCCGATGAGGTCCTTGGTGGAGGTCTTGCCGGCGGAGCCGGTGACCGCGGTGACGGTCACGTCGGGCAGCCGCTCCAGCACGCCCCTGGCCAGCCGTCCGAGCGCCTCCTGGACGTCGTCGGCGACCACGCACGGCCCGCCGTCGACCGGGCGCTGCGCGAGGACCGCGGCTGCGCCGGCCGCCAGGGCCGCGGACGCGAAGTCGTGCCCGTCCGCGCGCTCGCCCTTCAGCGCCGCGAACAGCGCCCCGGGCTCGGCCGCCCGTGAGTCGATGACGACGGGACCGCTCACCACGACGTCCGGAGGCCCGTGAAGAGTGCCCCCCGTGATCTCCGCGATCGTCGACAGCGGAAGTGGGATCACGCCTGCGTCCCGTCCCCTCTTGTCCCTTGTGCACGGCGCCGGAGCGCCTCCCGCACGACCTCGCGGTCGTCGAACGGCTGCACCTCGCCCGCCACGTTCTGGCCCTGCTCGTGGCCCTTGCCCGCGATGACGAGGACGTCGCCGCGGCGGGCGCGGCCGACGGCCAGCGCGATCGCGTCGGCACGGTCGGGCTCCACCACGATGTGCGCCCGCCCGGGCTGCGGCACCTTCAGTCCGCCCTCGACCATAGCGGCGAGGATGGCCAGCGGATCCTCCGACCTCGGGTTGTCGTTGGTGAAGTAGGCGGTGTCGGCCAGCCGGGCGGCGGCCTCCCCCATCAGCGGGCGCTTGGTGCGGTCGCGGTCGCCGCCGCAGCCGAGCACCACCGTGAGGTCGCCCTCGGTGACGGGCCGCAGCGCGGACAGGACGGCCTCGACCGCGCCGGGCTTGTGGGAATAGTCGACGAGGGCGACGAAGTCCTGGCCCTCGTCGACCCGTTCCAGCCGGCCGGGGACGCCGGGCAGCGACGCCACCCCGTGCACGGCCGCCTGCAGCGGGATGCCGGCCTCGACCAGCGCGACGATCGCGGCGAGCGCGTTGGCGACGTTGAACGGCCCGGCGAGCCGGACCTCGCCGTCGGCCTCGATGCCGAGGGGGCCGACGACGCGGAACACGCTGCCGTCGGCGCCGACGCGCACGTCCTCGGCCCGCCAGTCGGCCGCCGGGTCGCCGGACGCCGAGAACGTCGTCGTCGGCACCGTGGCGATGTCCAGCAGCTCACGGCCGTGGTGGTCGTCGAGGTTGATGACGCCGACGCGGGAGTACTCGGGCGTGAACAGCCGGGCCTTGGCCAGGAAGTAGTCCTTCATGGTCGGGTGGTAGTCCAGGTGGTCCTGCGACAGGTTGGTGAACACCGCGACCTCGAACGCCGCCCCGCCGACGCGGCCCTGGGCGAGGGCGTGGCTGGAGACCTCCATCGCGGCGGCGCCGACCCCGCGCTCGCGCATCATCGCGAGCAGCGCGTGCAGGTCGGTGGACTCCGGCGTGGTCAGCGCGCTCGGCACCCGCTCGCCGGCCACCCGGATCTCGACGCCGCCGACCAGTCCCGTCTCGATGCCGGCGGCGCGCAGGCCGGCGTCCAGCAAGAAGACGGTGGTGGTCTTGCCGCTGGTCCCGGTGACGCCGATGAGGGTGATGTCGCGTCCGGGCTCCCCGTACACCCAGGACGCGGCTTCGCCGAGCCGCGCGCGGACGTCGGACACCACCAGGACGGGAAGGCCCGTCGCCGCCGCCCGGTCGTACCCGTCGGGGTCGGTGAGGATCGCCGCCGCGCCCGCCTCGGCGGCCTGGGCGGAGAACTGTGCGCCGTGTGCGCGCGCGCCGGGCAGCGCAGCGTAGATGTCGCCGCGCCGCACCGCTCGCGAGTCGTGCGTGATGCCGGTCGCCGACACGCCGTCCCAGCCGGTCTGCTCGATCCCGAGAAGCGCCGCGAGTCCATTCAGCGGACGGGCCGGATTGGTGGTGGGACGCATGGCGTTTCTTTCGGTACGGGCGGAACGGGACTGCTGGGACACGGGTGGTGGTGGACTCACAGGCGAGGAGGGTACTCGCTGCCGTCAGTCTCGGGCGTGGATCTGGATGATCGGCGGTCGGCTCCCCGTCGGCGGGATCTTCTCGGACTGCAGGGCGAAGCTCATGACGTCCTTGAAGACCGGTGCGGCCGCATCGCCACCATAGTGGCTGCCCCGCTTGGGGTCCTGCAGGACGACCTGCACGACCAGCTGCGGATCGTCGGCCGGCGCGAACCCCGCGAACGACGCGGTGTAGCCGCCGCCGTCGTAGCAGCCGCAGCGCGGGTTGACGATCTCGGCGGTGCCCGTCTTGCCGGCGACGCGGTACCCCTTGATCTGGGCCTTCGGCGCCGTGCCCTCCTCGGTCGTCACGCCCTCCAGCATGTCGCTGATCTGCCGGGCCGTCTTCGCGCTGATGACCCGCTCGCGCCCGGGCGCGGGCGACGGCGTGAACCTGTCGTCCTCGCCGACGGTGCCCGCGACGAGGGTGGGCCTGACCCGCACGCCGCCGTTGGCGATGGTCGCGTAGACGCTGGCCATCTGCACCGCGTTCACCGACACCGTCTGCCCGAACGCGATCGGGTACCGGTCGGTGCCCGACCACTGGCCGGGCGGCTTCAGCAGGCCGGGCGTCTCCCCGGGCAGCGGCAGTCCGGTCTTCTCCCCGAAACCGAAGTCGCGGAGCGTCGTGTAGAGCTGCTGCTGGGTGATGCTCTCGCTGGCCATGATGGTGCCGACGTTGCTGGACTTGGCGAGCACGCCGGCGAACGTGAGCCGCTCGGGCGGATGGGGGTGCGAGTCGCGGAAGACGACGTCGTACTTCCGGATCTTGTCGGGGACGGTGTAGGGCGTCTGCGGCGTGACGCCGCCCTTCTCCATGACGGCCGCGGCGGTGACGACCTTGCCGGTGCTGCCCGGCTCGAACGCCTCCTGCACCAGGGGGCTGCCCCAGAGATTCTTGTCGGACTCGCCGTAGCTGTTCGGGTCGAACCCGGGCGCGGAGGCCATCGCGAGAAGCTCACCGGTGCGCGGATCCATGACGATGACGCTGCCGCTTTTCGCCTTGGACGCCTTGACCTGCTTCTCGATCGCCTCCTGCGCCTTGAACTGCAGGTCGCGCTCCAGTGTGAGCCTGACGCCGCGGCCGGGCACGGACGGACGCTTCTGGTCCTTGCCCATGGGGATGTGCTGGCCGTCGAGACTGATCTCCACCCGCTGCCAGCCGTCGCGCCCGGCGAGCACGTCGTTCATCGAGCTCTCCAGGCCGGCGGCGCCGTTCCCCGTGTCGTTCACGAAACCTATGACGCTCGCGGCCAGCGAATCGTTGGGATACTCCCGGCGGTACTCCGGCCGCGTCCCGATGCCCGGCAGATCCCACGAGGTGATCAGCCGCGCCTGGTCGGGCCGGACGCCGTGCGCCAGGTACACGAACCGGGTGTCGGGTTCGCCGATCTTCTTCATCAGCGTCGCGGGGTTCAGCCCGAGTGTCGGGGCCAGCGCGTTGACGACCCGCTGCCGCTCGGCCTCGTCGATCAGCGACGGGTCGGCGTAGACGGCCCGCGCCTCCACCGTCATGGCGAGCGGGTGGCCCTGCGCGTCGGTGATGTCGCCGCGGATGGCGGGCAGTTCGAGCCTCTCCAGGCGCTGCCGCATCGCCTGCTCGGTGTACTTGCCGGACTCGATCGTCTGCAGCTGGACGAGCCGCCCGGCGAACAGCGACAGCACGAAGGCGATGACCAGGAGCGCGACGTTCAGCCGTTTGAGCGGGTCGCGCCGGTGAAACGGGGTGCGGCTGCGCGGGCCGCGCTCGGGGGGACGTCCCGAGCCGCCCGTGGCGCGTCTGGGGCCGGGGCCGGCGCCCTGGCCGCTCCGCGCCGTCCGGCCCGCGCCGATCCTGCCGGACGCGCCCTTGGCGGGCGCCTTCTTCTGTGCCGGTTTCCGCGGCGTCGTCTTCTTCTGCTCCGTCTTCCGCGCCGGCCTCTTCACGGCGGGCTTCTTGGCGGGCGCGCCGCCGGTCCCGGTCTCTTTGCGGGGGGTCTCCTTGCGGGGGGCGGGGACCGCGCCCCCGCGCGCGGGACGGCGGGCGGCGCTGCCCTTCGTGCCCGGCCGTCCCGCGCCGTCCGATCTCCCGCCCGGCGGGCGCGGAGAGTTGCCGGTATGACGCCCGGACGCGCGCGCCGCGCCCGGGCCGCTCTTGTCGTCGCGCCCCGCCGAGCCGCGGGGGCCGCGCCCGTCCGAGCCGCGTTTCCGGCCGGGCGGCGGCCCGGCGGTCCCGCGTCCCGGCGGTTTCGTCACCGTGCCCCCCGCTCCCCGATGCGGCCGCGCCCGATCACGGCGCTCCGCTTCCGCTTCCGCGCCCGTCGCCGAGGAGGGCCGGCGGGACGCCGTCGCCGGGCACCACGGTGCCGGGGACGCCGACCACGCCCGCGGCGCCGGCCGACGCGGCCGCCGCGTGCGGGACCGGGCGGATCTCGCCGTCGCTGGCCCGTCCGGTGCCGGTGTGGAAGAACGCCGGGTCCTCGGCCTCCTTCATGCCGAGCGCCTTGGCCTTGTTCGACAGCCCCTGCGGGGAGCCCTCGCGGGCGATGTCCTCCTCGTACGCCTGGCGCTGCTGTTCGAGCTGCTTGTTGCTCTGCTGCAGCCGGGTCAGCGTGAACGCGTCCTTCGCCAGGACGGTGTTGAGCAGCAGCAGGCTCACCAGGGCGCCGCCGAGCAGCCCGACGATGAGCAGCACGAACGGGGCGCGCGGCGGCGCCTGGGCCGCCGTCCGCCGCGACGCGGCCGGACGGGACCTCACGGCGGCCGCCTTCGCCCCGCTCTTCGCCGTCTTCGCGGTCTTCGTGGTCTTGGTGGTCTTCGTGGGCGCCGTCTTCGTCGCCGCGCTCTTGGCGGAGCTCTTGGCGGACGCGGGCCTGCGCGCGGGCGTGCTCGTGCCGGGCGTGCTCGTGCCGGGCGTGCTCTTGGCGGGCGTGCTCTTGGCGGGCGTGCTCTTGGCGGGCCTGCGCTTGGCGGGCGCCGGGACGGCGGCGTCGGCCGGGCGTTCCCGGGGCCTGTTCTTCGGCGCCTTGGCCGGCGGGCGTCTGCTCGTCGTGGTCATGTCGCCTCCCGGACCCGCTCGGCGGCGCGCAACCGCACCGATCCGGCCCGTGGGTTGGTCGTGGTCTCCTCGTCGGACGGCAGCTCCGCCCCGCGCGTCAGGAGCCGGAACCGCGGCTCGTGCTCGGGCAGCGGGACGGGCAGGTCCGGCGGGGTGGTGTCGGCCGCCTGGGCGGCGAGGACCTGCTTGGTGATGCGGTCCTCAAGGGAGTGGTAGGACAGGACGGCGATCCGGCCGCCGACCGGGATCGCGCCCAGGGCGGCGGGCAGCGCCCGGCGCCAGGTGTCCAGTTCGCCGTTCACCTCGATGCGCAGCGCCTGGAAGGTTCGCTTGGCCGGGTTGCCGCCGGTGCGGCGCGTCGCGGCCGGGATGGCGGTGCGCACCAGGTCGGCGAGGCGCCGGGTGGAGTCGAGCGGGGCGCGCTCGCGCTCGCGGACGATCGCCGAGGCGATGCGCTGGGCGAAGCGCTCCTCGCCGTACTCGCGCAGGATCCTTGCGAGCTCGGCGGGCGGGTAGCCGTTGACGACCTCCGCCGCGGTGAGCCGCTGGGTGGTGTCCATCCGCATGTCGAGGGGGGCGTCGTGGGAGTAGGCGAAGCCGCGGGCGGTCTCGTCGAGCTGCGGGGAGGAGACGCCGAGGTCGAACAGGACGGCGTCCACCGCGGGGACGCCGAGCCGGCGCAGAACCCCGGGGATCTCGTCGTAGACGGCGTGCTCCAGCGTCACCCGGTCGCCGAAGGCGGCGAGCCTGCGCGCGGAGCGCTCCAGCGCGGTGGTGTCGCGGTCCAGGCCGATGAGGCGGAGCTCCGGGACGGCCCGCAGCATCGCCTCGGCGTGGCCGCCCATGCCGAGCGTGGCGTCGAGGTAGACGGGCGCGCGGCCGGTGACGGCCTCCGCCGCCGGGGTGAGCAACGTCAAAACGCGACCGAGCATGACCGGTACGTGACCGGACTCGGGCGCGTGGTTCCCCACGTCCATGCTTCACCCCCTGTACTCGCCACCTAGCTCGCGGACTTGTGTGGCATCGCCGGGCCGGACGACCGCTTCGCACCCCCGGCGGCGGCCTCGCCCGGCCAGGTCCCCATCCGCTGCCCTAGAGGAAGATCACCGCGTGGTGCGCGGGGGGTCGCCGTCTGGCGCCGGGGAAGCTGCGCCAGCTGGCTCGGAGAGCGGCTGGAGACCTGGCCGAACGTGGGCCATTGCCGGTCATCGGACCGACGAGTCGTTTCTCAGAGGATCCCTGGCAACACCTCCTCCGAGACGTCGGAGAACGTCTGCTCCTCCTGCTCCAGGTAGGTCTCCCATGCCTGCGCGTCCCAGATCTCCAGACGCGTGTTGGCACCGATGACCGTGCAGTCGCGGGCGAGCCCCGCGTACTTGCGCAGCGGAGGAGGAATCGTGACGCGGCCCTGTTTGTCCGGGACCTCGTCGGAGGCGCTGGCGAAGAAGACGCGGCTGTAGCTCCGCACGGCCTTCTCGGTGACGGGCGCGGCACGCAGAGCCTCGGTAATCCGCTGGAACTCCGCCATGGGGAAGACGTACAGGCAGCGCTCCTGGCCCTTCGTGATCACCAATCCCCCCGACAGCTCCTCGCGGTATTTCGCCGGCAGGAACAGCCGTCCCTTGTCGTCGAGGCGCGGTGAATGTGTGCCGAGGAACACCGGCCCACCTCCCCGCGCCGCATGAGGCGCTACTGCTCCCCACGGCGCCCCACTCTACTCCACTCTTCCCCACCGTCAACAATGAAAACACCGGTTCCGAATCGAGTTCATGGATAAAAACGCAGGTCAGAACGGGTGGTGCCGAGTGGGGCCCGCGGCGGCCGGGTCCGCGCGTCCGGGCGGCGGGGGCCGGCGCAAGGACGGCGTGGCACGTCCCGGCGGGTGGCACCGGCGGGCCGGGAGGGGTTGGGTGGAGTGAAGTGGTGTGCTCCTGCGGGCTCGGACGCCGATCCCCGTGGAGCACAATGGGCTCGCGTTCATCATGAACATCGCGGAGGGCGTTCCGACGACGTACTGTCGTTTGGGCGGGCGCACTGAGGAGGGTTTGGTGGCAGTAGGCACGCACGGCGAGTCGTTCATGGAGACCGACCCCCCGGCATCCCACCCGGCCCGGCGCGGCGGCACGGGGCACGACGGGCCGGGTACGGGTCTGGAAGGCCTCGCCAAGGTCGCGAACAGGATCCGGGACGCGGTGGAGTCGGTGATCGAGGGCAAGCCCTCGGTGGTCCGGCTCGCCCTGACGGTGCTGCTGGCGGAGGGGCACCTGCTGATCGAGGACGTGCCCGGGGTCGGCAAGACGATGCTCGCCAAGGCGCTCGCTCGCTCGGTCGACTGCTCGGTGCGGCGCGTGCAGTTCACACCGGACCTGCTGCCGAGCGACATCACCGGGGTCAGCGCCTACAACCAGGAGCTGCGCGAGTTCGAGTTCAAGCCGGGCCCGGTGTTCGCCAACATCGTGGTCGGCGACGAGATCAACCGCGCCTCCCCCAAGACGCAGTCCGCGCTGCTGGAGTGCATGGAGGAACGCCAGGTCACGGTGGACGGCACCACCTACGGGCTGGAGCCTCCGTTCATGGTGATCTCCACGCAGAACCCGGTGGAGATGGAGGGCACCTACCCGCTGCCCGAGGCTCAGCGCGACCGGTTCACCGCCCGCATCTCGATGGGCTACCCCGACCCGGCGGCGGAGCTGGAGATGCTGAAGACCCACGGTGAGACGTCCCCCCTCGACCGGCTGAGCCCGGTCGCGCACGCCGCGGACGTCCGCGAGCTCATCGAGGTGGTGCGCGCACAGCACGTGTCGTCCGCGGTGCGCCAGTACGCGATCGACCTCGTCACCGCGACCCGCAACCATCCCGAGCTGCGGCTCGGCGCCTCCCCGCGGGCGACCCTGCAGCTGGTGCGGGCCGCGCGGGCGTACGCGGCGCTCGACGACCGCGACTACGTCGTCCCCGACGACGTCCAGGACCTCGCCGTTCCCGTCCTCGCGCACCGGCTGCTGCCCACCGCCGAGGCGCAGGTGGAGCGGCGCCGCCCCGAGCAGGTCGTCGCCGACCTGGTGAAGCGCCTGCCGGTGCCGTCCCCCCGGAAGTGACCTTGACCGGAAGTGACCAGTGAGACGAGCGCTGGCCGGCCTGACCACGCGCGGACGGTCCTTCGTGGCCGCCGGCGCGACCGCGATCGTCTGCGCGTTCATCCTCGGCGAGCGCGACCTGCTGCGCGCGGGCGTGCTCGTTCTGGTGCTGCCGCTCCTGTGCACCCTGGCGGTGTCGCGGACCCGCTACCGGCTGGCCTGCGCGCGGCGCCTGGACCCGCCGCGGCTGCCGGTCGGCCAGGAGGCCCGCGTCGACCTGCGGCTGGAGAACGTGTCGCGGCTGCCGAGCGGGCTGCTGATGGTGGAGGACCGGGTGCCGTACGCGCTCGGCGGGCGGGCGCGGTTCGTCCTGGACCGGATCGAGCCGCACGGCAAGCGCGAACTCGGCTACCGGATCCGCTCGGACGTGCGCGGACGCTACCGGGTGGGGCCGCTGACCGTGCGGCTGGCCGACCCGTTCGGGATGGTGGAGCTGGTCCGCTCGTTCAGCCTGTCCGACCGGCTCACGGTGACGCCCACGATCGTCCCGCTGCCGCACGAGCGGCTGGCCGGCGCGTGGAAGGGCGGCGGCGACAGCATCGCCCGCGCGGTCTCCGCGGCGGGCGAGGACGACGTGACCCCGCGCGAATACCGGCACGGCGACGACCTGCGCCGCGTGCACTGGCGGTCCACCGCCCGGCACGGGGAGCTGATGGTGCGGCGTGAGGAGCAGCATTTCCAGAGCAGCGGGACGCTGTTCCTCGACACCCGCCGCACCGCGCACTGGGGCGACGGCATGGCCGGATCGTTCGAGCAGGCCGTGTCGGCGACCGCGTCGATCGGGGTGCACCTCGTCCGGACGGGGATGAACCTGCGCTACGTCACCGACGCCGGTGAGGCGCTGCAGGCCGCGTCGGCGGACGGGGGCTTCGAGGGGCTGCTGCTGGACACCCTGGCGGTCGCCCGCAGGTCCAAGGGCGGTTCGCTGTCTCCGGGGCTGGCGGCGCTGCGGGGCCGGATCGGCAAGGCGCGGGACGGCGACGGGCTGGTCATCGCGGTGTTCGGCGTCCTGTCCGGCGAGGAGGCGCGCTCGGTCGCGGCCGTGCGGCGCCGCGCCGGGACGTGCGTCGCGGTGCTGGTCGAGGGGACCGGCGGGAACGCGGCCCGGCAGGACGGCGCGGAGACGGGAACGGCGTCCGCGCAGGCGGCGGGGCTGCTGCGCGCGGGCGGCTGGCGAGTGGTGATCATCCGGTCCGCCGCGGAGCTGGCCGGGGCATGGGCGCAGGCCGGCCAGGCCGGCGAGGACTTCGTCAGGGACGGCTCATGAGAATCCGCATGACGGTCATGGCGGGGCTGGCGACGCTCGCCGGCTCGATCGGCCTCTATCCGCTGTTCGAGGAGGCCGACTGGTTCCGGGCGGGGATCGGGGCGGTGCTCGCCGTCGCCGCCGGCGGGCTGCTCAGCCGGCGGCTGCGGCTGCCCGCCGTGTTCAACCTCCTGGCCGGGTTGCTGGCGCTGCTGCTCTACCTCAACCTCGTCTACGCCGCCGACCGGGCGTGGCTGGTGTTCATCCCGTCGCCGGAGTCGCTGGGCCGGCTCGCCGAGCTCAACGGGGCCGGCTGGCAGGCCGCCAACCGGTACGCGGCGCCCGTCCCGCTGCTGCCCGGGATCTCGATGATGGCCGCCGCCGGGATCGGGCTGGTCGCCGTCCTGGTCGACCTGCTGGCCGTGCGGCTGCGCCGGGCCGCCCCCGCCGGGCTGCCGCTGCTGGCCATGTACAGCGTGCCCGCCGCGGTCCGCGAGGACGGCGTCAACTGGCTGGCGTTCGGCATCGGGGCGGCGGGGTTCCTCGCGCTGCTGATGGCCGACGCCCGCGAGCGGGTCGGCGGCTGGGGACGGACGGTGACCACGCGCCGCCGCCAGCGGGACGTGCCGCTGGCGGGGACCGAGCTCCGCCCCGAGGAGTCGGCCGTCCGGCTCGACGCGGCGGCGCTGGCGGCGAGCGGCCGCCGGATCGCGATCGGCGCCGTCGCCGTCGCCGTGCTCGTCCCGGCGGCGGTGCCGGGGCTGCAGCCCCGCGGCTTCCTCGGCCTGGGCGGCGAAGGCGGCAACGGCACCCAGACGGTGACCACGCCCGACCCGCTGGTCAGCCTGAAGCGGGAACTGACCCGGCTGGACGACTCGGTCGTCCTCACCTACCAGACCGACGACCCGCAGGGCCCCGACTATCTGCGCCTGTACGCCCTCGACCGGTTCGACGGCGACAGGTGGACCTACAGCCCCCTGCGCAGCAGTTCCAAGGACCGGCTGACCGGGGACGACCTCCCGCCGCCGCCGGGACTGTCGGTCGCCTCCGTCCGAGAGGTGACGACCAAGGTCGAGGTACGGCCCGAGGTCAGGAACATGACGTTCCTGCCGGTGCCGTACGCCCCGTCGAACGTGTCGATCAAAGGCGACTGGCGGGTGCACGTCCCGTCGCTGATGGTCTACTCGCTGCGCGACTCCGCGGGCGGGCGCTCCTACACGGTCGAGAGCCTGCGCGCGGAGCCGACGTCGGCGCAGCTCGCCGCCGCCGGCAACTACCCGGCCGAGATCGTCTCGCGCTACACGGCAGTGCCGAAGAACATCCCGCAGCAGGTCAGGCAGCTCGCGCAGGACGTCACCGCCGGGTCGGGGACGGCGCTCACGCAGGCCGTGCGGCTGCAGCGCTGGTTCACCCAGACCGGCGGGTTCACCTATGACCTGTCCGCGCCGGCGCCGCAGCACGGCAGCGACCTCGTCGACTTCCTCCTGCACAGCAAGCGCGGCTACTGCGAGCAGTTCGCCGCGTCGATGGCGCTGATGGCCCGGATCCTCGGCATCCCCTCGCGCGTCGCGATGGGCTACACGCCCGGCAGCGAGACCGAGCCCGGCAAGTGGGTCGTCCGGTCGCGCGACGCGCACGCCTGGCCGGAGCTGTACTTCCAGGGGACCGGCTGGGTGCGGTTCGAGCCGACCCCGTCGGGCACCGCCGGGCAGGGCACCGCCGACGCCCCCGGCTACAGCCTTCCGGCGGTCAGCACCGGCGGCGGCCCGGAGAGCCGGAACGCGCCGGTGCCGGAGTCGTCGTCGCCCGCCGACGACGGCGCCGCGGCGCCCAGCGCCGGACCCCGCCACCGCACCGACACGGGCCCCGAGGGCGCCGCCGCCGCCGGGGAAGGCGAGGACGACGGTTTCTCCGCGACGCCGTGGCTCGCGGGCGGGCTGCTGGTCCTGCTGCTGATGGCGGTCCCGATGACGCTGCGGGTGATCACCCGGCGCCGCCGCTGGGCGGCCCTGACGGCGCCGCCGCCGGCGGCCGGGCCGTCTCCCGGGCGCTCTTCCAAGGGGCCGTCGTCCGGCGCGGCCGCGCGGACGTGGGAACCCGATCCCGCGGGAGCCGCCCACGTCGCGTGGCGGGAGATGCGCGCCGACGCGCTCGACCACGGGCTCGAATGGCGTCCCAGTGACTCTCCGCGCGCCACCGCGCGCCGCCTCGGGGAGCTGCTGGAACTGGACGCGGCGGGCACGCGGGCCCTGACCCGCATCGCCCGCGCCGAGGAGCTGGCCCGCTACTCCCTGTCCCGCTCCCCCGAGCCCGCGGAGCGGCTGCGCGCGGACGTCCGCACCGTCCGGGAGGCGTTCGCCGCGTCCGTGGGGCGCCGGACCCGCTGGCGCGCCCGCCTGCTGCCGCCGTCCACGGTGACGCAGACGCGGGAGACGCTCAGGTCGGCCACCGACCGCGTGCTGGACATGACCACCCGCCTGAACGACCTGCCCGCCCGCCTGCGCCGCAAGTAGCCCCGCGCCGCCCGGACCGAACCGCAGTGTCCGGGCACGCGAGCGCCCGGTGCGGGCGGGTAGCGGGCCCCGGGCATACGTTCGTCCCGGCCCGTGCGGGCAGAGCCCGCTCAGACCGGGACGGCCGGGAAAGGCTAGTCGCCCTCGCTGCGGCGGCGCCAGCGCTCTTCCATGCGTTCCATGAAGCCCGCCTTCGCGGGTTTGGCGGACTTGGCGGGCTTGGCCTGAGGGCCGCCACCGCCTGACGCGGCCTCGTTTCCGATACCCGCCATCCGCTTCCAGCTCGTCAACGCCCAGACGCAGCACACCACCATGAGGAGGAAGCCGGTCACGCTGACCGCGATGGTGACGGTGCCCGCGTTGATCACAAGACCGGCCATCAGGGCGCACACGCCGACGACGAAGCCGAAGGCGGCTTTGACGATCCGGCGCTTGTAGTGGACCTGGGGGTTGGTCGAGCGAACCGCGTGAGCGAACTTGGGATCCTCGGCGTACAACGCCGATTCGATCTGTTCGAGCATGCGCTGCTCGTGCTCAGAGAGCGGCACGGCACCTCCCAACGACAGCCCCGCGGCGGGGTATCCGATGCAGGACGCGAACGTCAACGGTGATATGCCCAGAATACGAGCACTGTCGAGCGTACGAAAGCGAACGGCCCGTCGAGGGCCCGGCGCCGGTCACCTCACAGCCTTCTTTCATTGTCATCCGTCCCTGCCGTCACGTCCGTCACCATCGGCCGCACGCCGGACCAGCGCCGCGGGGCGGACCGCGCCGCGGCCGAACCGGTGCGCGACCTGGTCCATGGCTCGCTCGGCCTCACGCCAGCCGCGTTCCGGCTCGTCGAAGGCGAGCTGACGGGGGGCCTCGCCGGCGGGACCAAGGTTCTCCACCCTGACCCCGACCAGTCGGAGACGTACCCGCTCCAGGCCCGCCCCCTCATAGAGCTCGCAGGCTGTGATATAGATCACACGAGCCAGATCGGTCGGTTCGTCCAGCGTTCGCGCCCGCGTGATCGTCTTGAAGCTCGCCATCCGTAGTTTGACGCTCACCGTGCGGCCGGCGTTCCCGCTCGCCCGCAGCCTCGCGCCGACCCTCTCCGCCAGCCGCAGCAGTTCGCGGCGGATGACCTCCGGGTCGTCGATGTCGGTGTCGAACGTCTCCTCGGCGCCGATGCTCTTGTCGGGCGTGTGCGGGACGACCTCGCGGGGGTCGCGGCCCCATGCCAGCGCGTGCAGATGGGCGCCCAGCGCGTTGCCCAGCTCGCGCCTCAGCGTCTCCGGCGGCACCTGGGCGAGCTGCCCCACGGTCCGCAGCCCGAGGCGCGCCAGCGCCTCCTCCGTCCGCTCCCCGACGCCCCACAGCGACGCGACGGGCAGCGGATGCAGGAAGTCGACGACGCCGTCCGCGGGCACCACGAGCAGCCCGTCGGGCTTGCACCGGGTCGAGGCCAGCTTGGCGATGAACTTGGTGCTCGCGACGCCGACCGAGCAGGTGATGCCCTGCTGGTCCCGGACCTGCTCGCGGATCATCGCCGCGATCTCGGCGGGCCGGCCGAGCCGCCGCCGGGCGCCCGCCACGTCGAGGAACGCCTCGTCCAGCGACAGGCCCTCCACCAGCGGCGTGATGGAGCGGAAGAGCTCGAACACCGCGGCGGACACGCGGGAGTACTTGCCGTGGCTCACCGGCAGGACGACCGCCTGCGGGCACAGCCGCCGCGCACGGGTCATCGGCATCGCCGAGTGCACACCGAACCGGCGGGCCTCGTAGGAGGCCGCCGACACCACCCCGCGCGGGCCCGCGGCGCCCACGATCACGGGACGTCCCCGCAGCTCCGGGCGTTCCAGCAGCTCGACGCTGACGAAGAACGCGTCCATGTCCACGTGCAGGATCGCGCACCCGGCGTCGTCGGCGGGCGGACCGGGCTGCGGCCCCGGCCGATGCAACTGCTGCTTGCGGCTCACGCGGCCCCCTCGCCCGGCGGCTCGGCCATGCGTGAGCCTCGCTGCCGCGCCATCTGGTTCGCCACGTTCACGGGGCCCTACCCGGCCGGCTTGTCGGCCACCAGGTGCAGCTGGGTGGCGAGGTCCCGCAGGACGGGGTGGACGGCCGCGACCGACTCCAGCGCGATCAGCGCGTCGGCCGAGTCGGCGTCGCCGTCCGCCATGCCGCTCGGCACCAGGTCGGCGAAGATGCGGACGCCGTGCAGCTCGGCGACCCGCAGGTTCGCGCCGCGCACCAGCGACGACAGCGTCTCCCGGGTGAACCGGCGGGGCATGCGGTCGCCCTCGCCCCACCGTCCGGCCGGGTCGGTCAGCACCCGGCGGGCGTCGTCGAAGTGCCCGGACACCGCGCGGTGCAGCGCGGCGGCGATCTGCCCGGCGACCAGCACGCTGACCGAGCCGCCGGGACGGACGGTGCCGGTCAGCGCCGCCATCGCCTCGCCGGGGTCGTCCACGTACTCCAGGACGCTGTGGCACAGCACCAGGTCGGCGGCGTCCGGGCCCAGCAGGTCGGGCAGGTCGACGGCGTCGCCCTGCACGGCGCGGACGGTCACCCCGGACTCGGCGGCGCGGCGTTCCAGCGCGGCCAGCGCGTCGGGATTGGCGTCGACCACGGTGACCCGGTGCCCGAGTTCGGCGAGCGGCACGGCGAAGCCGCCGGTGCCGCCGCCGACGTCCACGACCTCGCTCTGGCCGGCCTCCGGCGCGATGCGGTCGAGGACGGTGCGCAGGGCCTCCCACAGGACCGCGCTGCGCACGCGGCTGCCGCCCCGCACCCGCTTCTGCTGCCGGCCCGTCACGGCCGCTCCCCTAACGTCGCTCATCGCCGCCCAGCCTAGCCGCCCGGGGCCCCGCGCCGGGTGCCGGACGACGACGCCGTTCGGAAGGACCGGCCGTTACAGCGTGAGCGACGGTTTCAGTTGCTGGAGGCGGGACAGGAGGCCGTTGACGAAGCGCGGCGACTCGTCGGTGGACAGCTCGGTGACCAGGCCGACCGCCTCGGCGACCGCGACGCCGTCGGGGACGTCGTCGACCCACAGCAGCTCGAAGGCCCCCATCCGCAGGACGCTGCGGTCGACGACCGGCATCCGCTCCAGAGTCCATCCGGTCGCGTAGGTGGAGATCAGCTCGTCGATGCGCTCCCGGTGTTCCTGGACGCCCTCGATCAGCCGGACGGCGTGCGGGTACTCGGCCAGCTCGTCCTGGTTGGGCCGGCCGCGCGCGGCGAGCACCGCGGTCGGTTCCTCCTCCCGCAGTTCCGCCGCGAACAGGATGTCCAGCGCGAGTTTGCGTGCCTTCGTGCGTGCGCTCATCGCCTCAGCCGCGGCCGAGGTAATCGCCGGAGCGGGTGTCGACCTTGACCTTCTCGCCGGTGGTGATGAACAGCGGCACCTGGATCTGCGCGCCGGTCTCCAGGGTGGCGGGCTTGCTGCCGCCGGTGGAGCGGTCGCCCTGCAGCCCGGGCTCGGTCTCGGTGATCTCCAGCACGACCGCGGCGGGCAGCTCGATGTACAGCGGGTTCTCGTTGTTGAAGGCGATCGTGGCGTTCTGCTCGGGGAGCAGGTAGTTCGCCGCGTCGCCGACGACGGTCTCGGGGATGTGGGGCTGGTCGTAGGTCTCGGTGTCCATGAAGACGAAGTCGTCGCCCTCGCGGTAGAGGTACTGCATCTCCCGCTTGTCGACGCTTGCCACCTCGACCTTGGTGCCGGCGTTGAAGGTCTTGTCGACGACCTTGCCCGACAGCACGTTCTTGATCTTGGTACGGACGAACGCGCCGCCCTTGCCGGGCTTGACGTGCTGGAATTCCAGGACGGTCCACAGCTGGCCGTCGAGGTTCAGCGTCATGCCGTTCTTCAGGTCGTTCGTCGTCGCCACTGCGTTGTTCTCCCGGTCGCGGGCCCGCGCGTCAGAGGACGAGCAGGTCCTTGGTCGTTGTGGTGAGGAGCTCCGGGCCGTCCGCGCGGACCACGAACGTGTCCTCGATGCGGACACCGCCCCGGCCCGCGAGGTAGATTCCCGGCTCCGCCGTGATCGGAACCCGGTCCATCAGCCTACCGGTCTTGTCGTACCCCATGAGCGGAGCCTCGTGGATCTCCAGGCCGACACCGTGCCCGAGCCCGTGGGTGAAGGCGTCGCCGTGGCCCGCGGCCTTGATGACCTCGCGGGCGGCGGCGTCGACGGCCTTGGTCTCGGCGCCGGGTGCGGCGGCGGCGATCCCCGCGAGCTGAGCGCGGAGGACGATGTCGTAGAGGTCGCGCTGCCATCCGGCGGGCTCGCCGATCGCGGCGGTGCGGGTCATGTCGGCGTGGTAGCCGCCGTACCGGGCGCCGAAGTCCATGGTCACGAGGTCGCCGCGGCGGAGTTCGCGGCCGCCCGGATGGTGGTGCGGGACGGCGCCGTTCGGCCCGGACGCGACGATCGACTCGAAGGCGGGCGCGTCGGCGCCGAGGTCCACCATGGCCCGTTCGAGGGCGATGGCGACGGCCCGCTCGGTCACCCCGGCGCGGATCTCGGGGAGGACGGCCTCGAACGCGCGGCAGGTGATGGCGCACGCCTCGCGCAGCAGCGCGATCTCCTCCTCGTCCTTGACGCGGCGGAGGTCCTCGACGAGGTGGCCGAGGGCGGTCAGCTCGATCTCGGCCTGGTCCAGGAGCCCGGTGTGCTGCTCGACGGTGAGGTCGTGGGCCTCGAAGCCGAGCCGGCCGTGGCCGTCCGCGGCGGCCCGGGTGACGAGCGCGGCCGCCACCTGCCGGTCGACGATGACGGGAAGCTCGGGGCAGACCTGCGCGGCCATGCCGGCGTAGCGGCCGTCGGTGGCGAGCACGGCGGGGCCGTCGGCCGGGACGAGCAGCGCGGCCCTGGAGCTGTCGAGGCCGGTCAGGTAGCGGACGTTGACGAGCCGGGTCACCAGCAGGGCGCCGGCGTCCCGCTCGGCGACGAGCGCGGCCAGCCCGCGGCGCCGCGCGATGTGCGTCTCCCCCATGGTCAGGACTCTAGGGCACGTCCGGGCGGGCGGGTCCGGCCGCGGGGCCCCGGAGCGATCACCGGAACATCGTGATCACAAAACATGAAGAACCCTCGACTTTCCCGCCGGGGCTGGCATAGCGTGACCGACCGTGTGATCTTCCGTCCCCCCGCTCTTGGACTTCCCCCCAGGAGGCATTCCCGTGACCCGAGTCAGCCGCCGCAGACTGCTCGGCACAGGCGCGCTCACCGCCGCCGGAGCCGTCGTCTCCACGGCCGCGGCGCCGCCCGCCGCCGCCCGCACCGCGCCCCTCGCCGCCGACGTCGTGATCGTCGGCGCCGGGCTGTCCGGCCTGACCGCCGCCCGCGACCTCGTCGCGGCCGGGCGGTCGGTGATCGTCCTGGAGGCCCGGGACCGGCCCGGCGGCCGCGTCTACGGCCTGCCGCTCGGCGACGGCACCACCAGCGAGGGCGGCGCCGAGTTCATCGGCCCCACCCAGGACCGCATCGCCGCGCTCACCCGGGACATGGGCGTGGAGACCTTCAAGACCTACAACACCGGCAAGAACGTCTACTACCGCAACGGCAAGCGGTCCCTGTACGAGACCGACGGGCTCCTCGGCGCGGTCCCGCCGGACTGGGGCGTCATCGACCTGGAGATCGCGCTGCTGAAGCTCGGCGGCATGATCAAGGACGTCCCGGTCGGCGAGCCGTGGAAGGCGGCGAAGGCCGAGGAGTGGGACGCCCAGACGTTCCACACCTGGTCGCGGGCCAACTCGATCAGCAGCGGCGCGCGGTTCCTGATGGACGCGTTCGTCTCCTCGACGCTGTCGATGCGCTCGCAGGAGGTGTCGCTGCTCTACCTGCTGCACTACGCGGCCGCCGCGGGCAACGAGAGCACCCCGGGGACGATCGACCGGCTGATCAACACCAAGGACGGCGCGCAGGAGTCCCGTTTCGCCGGCGGCTCCGAGCAGGTGCCCATCCGCCTCGCGGCAAGCCTGGGCGACGTCGTCCGCTATAACGCGCCGGTGCGGTCCATCATCACCGGCGCGGGCGGCGTCACCGTCAACGCGGACGGGGTCTCGGTGTCGGCGAAGCGGGTCGTGGTCGCGATGTCCCCGGCGATCGCCGACAAGATCGACTATTCGCCTGCGCTGCCCGCGAGCAGGGCGCAGCTGATGCAGCGCTACCCGATGGGCTCGATCGCCAAGTTCGTCGGCGTCTACGACACCCCGTTCTGGCGGGCGGACGGCCTCACCGGGCAGGCCGTCGCCGACAGCGGCGCCATCGACGCGACGTTCGACAACAGCCCGCCGGACGGGTCGCGCGGCATCCTGATGGGCTTCATGAACCAGGCCAACGTCCGGAGCCTCGACGGCGCGTCGGCGGACGAGATCAGGGCCGCGGGGCTCGACTCGTTCAAGAAGCTGTTCGGCGACAAGGCGGCCGCCCCGCGGATCACGGCGTTCCAGCGCTGGGACAACGAGATGTGGAGCGGCGGCGGCCCGACCGGCATCGCGCCGCCCGGCGCGCTCACGGCGTTCGGGCCGGCGCTGCGGGCGCCGTGCGGCCCGGTCCACTGGGCGGGCACCGAGACGTCCGACTACTGGACGGGCTACATGGACGGCGCCGTCCGCTCCGGCGAACGCGTCGCCAAAGAGGTCCACGCCGCCCTCTGATCATCCGCCGTGCGCGGCGTGCCGCCCCGGATCCAGCGGCTCGGGGCGGGCACGCCGCCGGCGGCGAGGTCACACCTCGGCGGCCATCTCCTTGACCTTCTCGATGAGGGCGAGGCGGCCCTTGTGGTCGCCCGCGATCGGGGAGACGTTCAGCGTCGTGACGCCGGACTCCTTCATCGCGGCGAGCCGCTCGCGGACATGGCCCTCGGAGCCGATGAGCGACATCTTCTCCAGCAGGTCGTGCGGGACCTTCGCGGCGGCCTCGTCCTTCTTGCCGTCCAGGTACAGGTCCTGGATCTCCTCGGCCTCCTTCTCGAAGCCGTACCGGCGGGCGAGGTCGTTGTAGAAGTTCTTGCCCTTGGCGCCCATGCCGCCGATGTAGAGCGCGGCCATCGGGCGCCCGAACTCCAGGTAGCCCTGCACGTCGTCGCCGATGGCGAGGGTGGACTGCCCGACGACGTCGAGTTCGCCGAGGGCCGGGTCGCGCTTGGCCTTCCCGGCGGCGAGGGACGCGCCCCACACGTCCTTGGCCTTCTCCGGCATGTAGAAGATCGGCTCCCAGCCGTTGGCGATCTCGGCGGTCAGCTCGACGTTCTTCGGGCCGATCGCGGCGACCATGACCGGGATGTCGGCGCGCACCGGATGGTTGATGATCTTGAGCGCCTTGCCGAGGCCGGTGCCCTGCCCCTCCGGCAGCGGCAGCTTGTAGTGCTTGCCGTCGTACTGGACCCGCTCGCGCCGCCACGTCTTGCGGCAGATCTCGATGATCTCGCGGGTGCGGCCGAGCGGCGCGGTGTAGGGGACGCCGTGGAAGCCCTCGATGACCTGCGGGCCGGACGCGCCGATGCCGAGCGTGAAACGCCCGTCCGAGACGTAGTCCAGGCCCGCGGCGGTCTGCGCGATGGCGGTCGGCGTCCGCGAGTAGATGTTGAGGATGCCGGAGGCGATCTCCACCCGTTCGGTCCTGGCGGCGATGTAGCCCATCTGGCTCACCGCGTCGAAGCTGTACGCCTCCGCGACATAGACGATGTCGAGGCCGGCCTTCTCGTAGTCGGCCAGCTCCTCGACGGTCTCCTTGAAACCGCCGGAGTAGCTGAGCGCCATCCCGATGCGCATCGGCATCCCTTCCGTAACCGAATCAGATTCCAGTCGAACGTAACCTACTCCGGCGGCCCGGCCGCGGCGAGGGTCAGGGCAGGGGCGGGCCGTTCAGGGCGTCCAGCGCCGGGCGGTACAGGTCGGCGCGGATCTTCCCCACGGTCTTGCCGTTCTTGCCGGCCAGGGACGCGGCCCACTCGACGGCGGCGGGCAGGACCTCGTCCTCGGCGGCGGTGCGCTGGACGATCCCGGCCGCCTCCGCCTGCTCGGCCGTGTACCGGCGGCCGGTGACCATCGCCTCGTGCGCGGTGCGCTTCGGCAGCCGCGACTGGATCAGCGCGCTCATCCCGGGCGTGAACGTCATCCCGAGATCGACCTCGGGCAGGCAGAAGTAGCCGCGGTCCGTCCGCATGACGGCGAAGTCGTGGGCGAGGGCGAGCATGCCGCCGCCCGCGAACGCGTGCCCGTTCAGCGCGGCGACCGTGGGCATCGGCAGCGCCAGGACGCGCGCGTAGAGGCCGTGCACCCGGCGGAGGTACTCCTCGAACTTGTCCTGGTTGGCGCCGAGCCAGTCGAGGTCGAGGCCGTTGGAGTAGAACTTGCCGGTCCCGACGGTGACCAGGGCGCCCGGTCCGTCGTTCTTCTCCAGGGTGTCGAGCGCGCCCTCGGCCGCGCCGAGGAAGTCGGGGCTGAAGCGGTTCTCACCCGCGTCGAACCGCAGGACGTACACGTCCCCGTCGCGCTGGAGATCGATCACGAGAGTCTCCTTCGTCCGTGCCTGAGCCGACCCTACTCGCGAGTAGGAGGCGGGAACACCATGCAGGTCGTCGTTCCGTGCGCGACGAGCTTGCCGTCCGCGTTCGTCACGCGCCCCTCGGCCGTCGCGACCTTGCGTCCCACGTGGACGGTGGTGCCCTCGCACACCAGCCGGCCGCCCTCCAGCGGCACCGCCCGGACGAAGTTCACCTTCAGCTCCAGCGTGGTGTAGCTCGCACCCTCCGGCAGGGAGGTGTGCACCGCGCACCCCATCGCCGAGTCGAGCAGCGTGGACATGATGCCGCCGTGCACGGTGCCGAGGGGGTTGCTGAAGTCGGGCCGCGGCGTGAGGGCGAACACCACCCGCCCCGGCTCCAGGGTCTCGGCGGTCATGCCGAGCAGGGCCCCGATGCCGTAGCCCTTCTCCGTGCCCATGTTGAGCAGCTCCTTCAGCTGCTCCAGACCCGCCGTGGTCTCCATGTCCGCCCCCATTCGGTATGACGTCCGGCATAAGCAAGAGTTCCTATGACGATCGTCATGGTCAATGCGAACACCCTATGATGAATGTCATAATCAGGCCATGGGGACGGACAGCCGGGAACGCATGGTGCGCAGCGCCGCCTACCTCTTCCGCGAGCGCGGCTACAGCGGCACCGGGTTCCGCGACGTCATCGCGCACAGCGGCGCACCGCGCGGGTCGATCTACCACCACTTCCCGGACGGCAAGGCGCAGCTCGCCGAGGAGGCCGTCCGCTACGCCGGAGACTTCCTCAACGCCGGCATCCTCGCCGCCACCGAGGGCGGCGACCCCGCGTCCGCCGTGGACGCCTTCGTCGGCTGGTGGCGGCAGGTCCTCATCAAGAGCGAGTTCCGCGCGGGCTGCCCGATCGTCGCCGTCACCGTCGAATGCCACGACGACGCGCCGCAGCTCGCCGCGGCCGCCGCGGCCGCGTTCGACCGCTGGCAGGACACCCTCGCCACCGGCCTCGGCAACGCGGGCGTCGCCGACGACCGCGCCGCCCGCCTGGCCCGGCTGACCGTCGCCGCCGTCGAGGGCGCCACGATCCTGTGCCGCGCCCACCGCGACGTCGCGCCCCTCGACGACGTCGTCGCCGAACTCAAGGACATGACCCGCAGGGCCGTCCAGGAGGCCCAATAACCCCTCGGCGCCCGGCGGCGCCCGGCGGTCAGGCGTTCTCGGCGGTGAGCTCCGCGACGGCCTGCAGCGCGAGGACGTAGGAGAGCATGCCGAAGCCGGCGATGGTGCCGGTGGCGACGCCGGCGACGACGGAGGTGTGGCGGAACTCCTCGCGGGTCGCCGGGTTGGTGATGTGCACCTCGATGAGCGGCGCGGTGCGCTGGGCGAGCGCGTCCCGCAGCGCGTACGAGTAGTGGGTGAACGCGGCCGGGTTCAGCACGATGGGGACGCGCTCGTCGGCGGCCTCGTGCACCCAGCGGATCATCTCGGCCTCGTCGTCGGTCTGCCGGACCTCGACGTTCAGGTCGAGGCGGCGGCCGGTGTCGCGGCACAGCGCGGCGAGGTCGTCGAAGCTGGTCGTCCCGTACTTTTCGGGCTCCCGGACGCCGAGGCGGCGCAGGTTGGGCCCGTTCAGGACGAGCACGCGAGTCATCGGCTGCTCCTCACTGGGGGACGCCCCCCAGACCCCCGCGACCTGGTCGGCCGACGATCCTCGCTCCGCTGCGGTCATCGGCCGACCTCCCGGTAGGCGGCTTCAAGGAGTGCCTCGTCGGGGCCTTCGAGGCGGCCGGGCTCGGCGATGCCGTCGAGGACGACGAACCGCAGGGTGGCGCCCCGCGACTTCTTGTCGATGGTCATGGCGGCGCGCAGGCCCGCCCAGTCGGCGGCGTAGGAGACGGGCAGGCCGACCGAGGCGAGCACGTCGCGGTGCCGCTGGACGACGTCGGCGGGGAGGCGTCCGGCGAGGCGGGCCAGCTCGGCGGCGTAGACCATGCCGATCGCGACGGCGTGGCCGTGCCGGAACCGGTAGTCCTCGGCCTTCTCGATCGCGTGCGCCAGGGTGTGGCCGTAGTTGAGGATCTCCCGCAGGCCGCTCTCCCTGAGGTCGACGGACACCACGTCCGCCTTGACCCGGACGGCGCGTTCGACGAGTTCGCGGGTGTGGGGGCCGTCGGGGGACGCGGCGCCCTTCGGGTCGTCCTCGACCAGGTCCAGGATCTTCGGGTCGGCGATGAACCCGGCCTTGATGATCTCGGCGAGGCCGCTGACGTAGTCCTCGTGGGGCATCGTCATCAGCGTCGCCAGGTCGCACAGCACGCCGGCCGGCGGATGGAACGCGCCGACGAGGTTCTTGCCCTCCGGGATGTTGATGCCGGTCTTGCCGCCGACGGCCGCGTCCACCATCCCGAGCAGCGTCGTCGGGACGAGCACGGCCCGCACCCCGCGCAGCCACGACGCCGCCGCGAACCCGGCGAGGTCGGTGGTCGCCCCGCCGCCGACGCCGACGACGACGTCCGTCCGGGTCATGCCGGACCGGGCGAACGACGACCAGAGCCCGGCGAGGACGCCGACCTCCTTGGCGGCCTCGCCGTCCGGGACGGGCAGCGCGTGAACGGTGTATCCGGCCTGCTCAAGGGCACCGCACACCGGGCGGGCGATCTCCGGCAGCCCCTCGGCGTGCACGACGGCGACCGACCGGGCGCGTTCCCCGACCAGGCCCGGGAGTTCGCCGAGGACGCCCGTCCCGATGACGACGTCGTACGGGTCGGCGCCGCCGACGTGGACCCGCGCCCGCGTCACGACCCCCCGCTCCCCCCGGCGGAGGCGGTGTCGAGCGCCTCGACGATCTCCTCGACGACGTCGCCGGGCTCGCGGCCGTCCGTGTCGACCGCGACCGTGCCGAGCCGCTCGTAGATCGGCAGGCGCTCCTCCAGGAGCTTGCGCATCTGGCTGCGCGGGTTGAGGACGAGCAGCGGCCGCGCCGACGCCAGGCCCACCCGCTTGATCGCCTCCGAAAGCCCGACCCGCAGGTAGACGACGGTGTGCCCGGCGAGCAGCTCCTGCGTCCCCTCGGCCAGGACGGCGCCGCCGCCGAGCGCGACGACGCCCTCGTGTTCGGCCAGCGCCGCCGCGACGGCCGCGCGTTCCAGCTCGCGGAAGCGCTCCTCGCCGTCGTCGACGAAGATCTCGCCGACCGGCTTGCCGGCGGTCTTCTCCACGTCGGCGTCGGTGTCGCGCAGCGGGACGCCGAGCCTTTCGGCGAGCGCGCCGCCGATCGTGGTCTTGCCGGAGCCGGGCGGCCCGATGATGACTGCCTTCGGTCGCATGGTCAGCGGGTCCAGTTCACTTGACGGTCAGCGAGGACACATATCCCCGCAGGTTACGGGCGGTCTCCTCGGCGGAGTCGCCGCCGAACTTCTCCAGCGCCGCGTCCGCGAGGATCAGCGCCACCATCGCCTCGGCGACGACCCCGGCCGCGGGGACCGCGGTGACGTCGCTGCGCTGGTTGATGGCCTTGGCGGGCCCGCCGGTCTTCACGTCGATCGTGTCGAGGCGGCGCGGGACGGTCGAGATCGGCTTCATCGCGGCCCGGACCCGCAGCGCCTCGCCGGTCGTCATGCCGCCCTCGACGCCGCCGGCCCGGTTCGTCCGCCGCCGGACGCCCTCCGGGGTGCCGTCGATCTCGTCGTGCGCCCGCGAGCCCGGGCGCCGCGCGGTGGTGAACCCGTCGCCGAGCTCCACGCCCTTGATCGCCTGGATGCCCATCAGGACCCCGGCGAGCCGGGAGTCGAGGCGCCGGTCCCAGTGGACGTGGCTGCCGAGGCCGGGCGGCAGGCCGTAGGCGAGGACCTCCACGACGCCGCCGAGGGTGTCGCCGGCCTTCTTCGTCTCGTCGATGTGCGCGACCATGGCCGCCGACGCCTCGGGGTCGAAGCAGCGCACCGGGCTCTCGTCCACCCGTGCGAGGTCGCCGGGCCCGGGCAGGACGCCGGCGGGCGCCTCGACCTCGCCGAGCGCGATCACGTGGCTCAGCACGTCCACGCCGAGGGCCTGCTTGAGGAACGCCTTGGCGACGGTCCCGAGCGCGACCCGCGCGGCGGTCTCCCGCGCGCTCGCCCGCTCGAGGACGGGCCGGGCGTCGTCGAAGCCGTACTTCTGCATGCCGACGAGGTCGGCGTGCCCGGGGCGCGGCTGCGACAGCGGCGCGTTCCTCGCCTGGGCGGCGAGGACGTCGGCGTCCACGGGGTCGGCCGACATCACCGTCTCCCATTTGGGCCATTCGGTGTTGCCGACCTCGATCGCGACCGGCCCGCCGAGCGTCACCCCGTGCCGGACGCCGCCGACGATCGTCACCTGGTCCTGCTCGAACTTCATCCGGGCGCCCCGCCCATGGCCGAGCCGGCGGCGGCGCAGTTCCTCGGCGATCTCCCCCGAGGTCACGCGCACACCGGCCGGCAGCCCTTCCACGATCGCGGTCAGGGCCGGGCCATGGGACTCCCCCGCGGTCAACCAGCGCAGCATGCCCCGATCCTATTGACTCCGCGCGCCCGCCCGTGACGCCGTCCACCATCTGAGAGGCTCGGCGGCGGAGGTGGGGCGATGAGGAAGGCGCTGCTCGCCCAGGCGCGGGGGTGCGCCGAGCTGGGGTCGCCGATGTACGCGGAGCTTCTCACGCGTGCGGCCGACGACCCGGGCGGGGCCGTGGCGGGGGTTCTCGGGGAGCGCACCGAGACCGGGTTCGTCCTGCGGATGCTGGGCACGGTGCACAGGCTCGTCCTGGAAGGACGGGCACCGGAACTCGCCGAGCATTACCCGACAGCGGGCGGGACGAAGGATCCCCTGGCGGCGTGGCCCGCGTTCCGGGACGTGCTGGCCGAGCACGCGGCGGAGATACGCGAAGGGCTCGCGGACCCGCCGCAGACGAACGAGGTCGGGCGGGCGGCTCCGCTGGTCGGCGGGCTCCTCACGGTGGCCGAGGCGACGGGTCTGCCGATCAGGCTGCTGGAGATCGGCGCCAGCGCGGGCCTGAACCTGCGGGCCGACCACTTCCGGCTCCGCTATGAGGGCGGGGCGTACGGGCCGGACTCGCCGGTCGTGCTGGACGACGCCTGGCGTGGTCTTCCGCCGGTGGACGCGCCGCTCGACATCGCCGAGCGCCTCGGATGCGACCGAAGTCCGCTGGACGCGGCCTCGCCGGACGCGCAGCGGCTGCTGCTGTCGTACGTGTGGCCCGATCAGGCGGCGCGGGTCGAGCGGCTGCGGGCGGCGTTCGAGGTGGCCGCGCGGGTCCCGGCGACGGTGGTGCGGGCGGGTGCGGCCGACTTCCTGGAGGGGCTCGCGCCGCGGCCGGGGATGGCGACGGTCGTGTGGCACTCGACGATGTGGGCGTACCTGTCCGGGGACGAGGCGGCGCGGATGCTCCGCCACCTGGAGGACGCCGGAGCGGCGGCCACCGGGGAGGCGCCGGTCGCGCATCTGTCGTTCGAGGGACGCGACGCCTCCCGCCTCGACGCCGTGCAGGTCGTGGCGCTGCGGCTGTGGCCGGGCGGCGAGCGGACGATCCTCGGCGAAGGACCGTCGCACGGCCTGCCCATCACTTGGTTCTAGGCGATCTCGCGCCAGTCGAGGACGGGCGCCACCCAGTCCCTGATCGCGGCGAGGAAGCCGAGGCGGTTGGCGCGGCGGGCGGGGTCCTCGTCCATGACCATGACGTCGTCGAAGTAGGTGTCGATCGGGTCGATGAGGGCGGTCGCGGCCGCATAGAACTCCGGCAGCGCGGGGCCGGAGGGGAGTTCGTCCCGGACGGCGGCGAACGCGGCGTGCAGGTCCCGTTCGGCGGGCTCGGTGAAGAGCGCCGGATCGTAGCCCGCGGCGGTGTCGGCCGGGACGATGCGCAGGACGCGCTGCAACGCCGTCGTGAGCCGTTCGAACCGTGACGAGCGGAGCAGGTTCTCCAGGTCGGCCGCGGCCTGGGCGGCGCGGGCCGGGGCGCCCGCGTGCGGGAGGACGGCCCGGACGACGTGCACGGGGTGTCCCTCGTCCAGGAGGTTCTGCTCCAGGCGGCGCGCGACGAACCGTTCCGCCTCGGCGAGGGCCTCGGAGGCGACGTCGACGGGCTGGTGGTGCGCGGCGATGGCGAGGCCGTCCCCCACCGTGACGGGCGCGAGGCGCGGGACGGCGCGCAGGATCGCGGTCAGCGCGAGGGCGGCGCGGCGCAGGCCGAACGGGTCGGAGCTGCCGGTCGGGGCGGAGCCGACCGCGAACAGCCCGGCGAGGAGGTCGAGCCGGTCGGCGACGGAGAGGAGCGCCCCGGCGGCCGTGGCGGGCAGGGCGTCCCCGGCGGAGCGGGGCAGCTCCATCTCGTGGAGGGCCTGCGCGACGGCGTCGTCCTCGCCCGCGCGGCGGGCGTACTCGCGGGCCATCGTCCCGGCGAGGCTCGACAGCTCGATGACCATGGACGAGGCGAGGTCGAACTTGGCCAGCCCGGCGGCGCGGCGGATCGTCTCCCGCTCGTCCGGGGTCAGGTCGAGGCGGTCCGCCAGTCCGGCGGCGATCGCGGCGATGCGGGCCGAGCGGTCGGCCATCGAGCCGAGCCGCTCGGTGAACGTGAGCCTGGCGAGGCCCTCCTTGATCTGCTCGGGCGTGCTCCGGAGGTCCTGCTCGTAGAAGAACGAGGCGTCCTCGTAGCGGGCGCGGAGGACGGCCTCGTTCCCGGCCCGGACGGCCTCGTGGTCGCATTCGCCGTTGGCGACCGTGACGAAGTACGGCAGGAGACGGTTCGCGGACGCCCGCACCGGCAGGTAGCGCTGGTGCTTGCGCATGACCGTCGTGAGGATCTCCTCGGGCAGGTCCAGGTACTTCTCGTCGAAGGAGCCCAGGATGGCGACGGGCTCCTCGACGAGGTTGACGATCTCCTCGACGAGGTCCCGCTCGCCGGCGAAGTCGATGACGCCCCCATGCCGGCGGGCGAGGGCTCCGGCGTCCTCGATGACGCGGGAACGGCGCCGGGCCGGGTCGGGTTCGATCCCGTGATCGCGAAGCACCGTGATCAGGGACGACGCGTCGGGCACCGCGACGGCCGGCTCGGCGGCCGTGCGGTGGACGCGGGTGGAGCGGCCCGCCGTCATGCCGGAGACGGTGAACGGGATCTCGTGCCCGTCCAGGAGGGCGAGCAGCCAGCGGATCGGGCGGGCGAACGCCAGGCCCGGCGCGTTCCACCGCATGTTCTTCCCGGCGCGCAGCCCGGTGACGATCTCCGGGAGCAGGCCCGCCAGGACTTCGGCGGCGGGGCGTCCCACCACCGTGCGGACGAACCCGGCGTACTCCCCGCCGCCCACCGTGACCTGCCCGACGTCCGCGACGGCGACGCCCTGGCCCCGCGCGAACCCCTGCAACGCCCGCGTCGGCTCCCCGGCCGCGTCGTAGGCGGCGGCGAGGCGCGGCCCCTTCACGACCTGCTCGGTGTCCGGTTCCCGGGGCTCCAGGTCGCGTACGAGCACGATGATCCGGCGCGGCGTCGCGCAGGTGTCGAGCGAGGACGCGTCCGTGAACAGGCCGGTCTCCTCCAGCCCGCGCAGCAGCCGTTCCGCCACGTCGTCCGCGGTGCGGGCGACCTCGTGCGGCGGCAGTTCCTCGACGCCGATCTCGAAGGTGAACGCGGCCGGGGAGGCGAGAGAGGGCAGCGCGTCCGGCGCGGACACGGCGGCGGGACGGGCCGCGGCGTCGCCGAGGGGGTGGTCCAACTCGGCGCGGCGCTCCACCCACAGGGCGGCGGCCTGGTGGGCGAGGTCCCGCATCTGGGCGAACGCCCGTGCCCGTTCGGTCGTGCCGATCGCGCCGCGAGCGTCCAGGACGTTGAACGCGTGGGAGCACTTCAGGACGTAGGAGTGGGCGGGGACGGGCAGCCGGGCGTCCAGCATCCGCCGCGCCTCCGCCGCGTACGCCTCGAACAGCTCGCGGTTCGTGCCGATGTCGGCGTCGTCGAGGTAGTAGCGGCTCATCTCGTACTCTGCCTGCCCGAACGCCTCCCCGTACGAGATCCCGGGCGAGTACGCGATGTCCTTGAAGTGGGAGACGCCCTGGAGCGCCATCAGGATGCGCTCCATCCCGTACGTGATCTCGACCGACACCGGGTCGAGGGTCAGCCCGCCGGACTGCTGGAAGTAGGTGAACTGGGTGATCTCCAGGCCGTCCAGCCACACCTCCCAGCCGAGCCCCCACGCGCCGAGCGCGGGTGACGCCCAGTCGTCCTCGACGAACCGGACGTCGTGGGCGCGCAGGTCGATGCCCAGCGCGGCGAGGCTGCCGAGGTAGAGGTCCTGCGCGTCGCCCGGCTCCGGCTTGAGGATCACCTGGAACTGGGTGTGGGTCTGCAGCCGGTTGGGGTTGTCGCCGTAGCGCGAGTCGTCGGGGCGGACGCTCGGCTCGGCGTAGGCGACCCGCCACGGTTCCGGCCCGAGGACGCGCAGCGCGGTCGCCGGGTTCAGGGTGCCCGCCCCGACCTCGGTGTTCATCGGCTGCGCGACGAGGCAGCCGCGCCCCGCCCAGTAGCCGGTGAGCCGGATCAGGGCGTCCTGCATGGTCAGCACGGGAATCTCCAAGGTGACGGGAACGACCAAGCCTAGAAGGTCAGCGCCCGAGACCCCGGCCGATCGCGATCCGCACCGGGGACGATTCGGGGAGCGGGCCCGCCGGGGCCAGCGGCGGCTGCGCCATGAAGCGCGGCTCCGTGCCGTGGTGCTGCTGCGCGGCGTGCACGAGGAACGGATGGCACAGGTAGACGTCGCCTGCCCGCCCGGTCGCCATGACGACGGGACGGTGCTCGGACGCTGGGACCGCCTTCCCCGCGACGTCCATGAAGGCGAGGCCCTCGTCGCCCGCCGGTTCGAGGATCGGCGGGACGTCCAGGTGCGAGCCGACCCGGATCCGGGTGGGCGCGTCGTCCTCGCCGACGTCCGAGAACAGGAACAGCATCAGCAGCGCGCGGCCCTTGGACGCCACGTTCACCCGGTAGGACATGTAGTCGGACGGGTCGTCGCCGGGGAAGCTCGCGTCGATGTGCCAGCCGTCGTCGCCGGGCGCGTCGCCGCCGGGGAACCGCACCGGGAACGTCCCGAGGCTCCCGCGCGGCAGCCAGGCGCCCTCGCCGACGATCGCGTCGAACGCGGCGTGCAGGGCGGGCGTGTTGGCGGCGGCCCGGAACGGCTCCTGCGCGTAGTCGCCCAGCCGGACGACCGGCCGCGTCCACGTCGACCTGTCGCCGGGGGCGCAGCCGGTGTCCCGCCAGAGGATCTCGCGGCAGTCGGCGGCCAGTTCGCGGGAGAAGGCTCCCTCCACCCGGACGAACCCGTCCGCGATGAATGAGTCGACGTCGGTCATGCCGTCCAGCCTGCCCACCGGGCGGCGCGGGACGCCAACGATTTTCCGGCGCACCGGCTTACCGGCGCACGCCTACCGGCGTACGACGTTCAGTTCGACGCCGCCGACGATGCGGCCGCGCAGCACCTCGGCGAGCCGGTCGGACACCCGCTGCACGGTGCGTCGCTCGTCATGGCCCGCGACGACGGAGAACCGCACGGCGACCTCGGCGGACGTGCCCTCGGTGACGCGGACCCCGCTGACGGACTCGTCGGAGCCGAACGCGGCCTCGACGGCGGCGAGGACGTCGGGGTCCTCGTGCGGGGGCGGGACGGGACGGCCTTCGGCGAGCAGGTGCAGGCGCAGGCCGTCCACGGCGAACGGGACCGGGCCCGCCACGTCCACGACCAGGGCGTCCGCGCCCTCGTCGAGGGTGGCGCGGCACGCCTCCCCGGCACGGACGGCGACGGGGCGGGCGTCGGCGCGCCACGCCTTCATCGTCTCGGTGCAGGTGAAGCCGAGGACGCCGCGCCGCCCGTCGTCGCCGATCAGCGTGGGCAGCGCCATGTCGCTCGACTTCTCCCGGCGCAGCTCACCGGGCGCGACGTCTTCCTCTTCGGTGAGGACGGCGACGATGGGCACCAGCAGCCGTGCTCCCTGGAGCCGCCGCAGCACCACGTGGACGCCCACGCGCCCCGCCGCGTAGCCGGCTAGCGCCTCGCACAGCCGCGGGTCGGCGCCGCCGTCGTCCCCGGGGAACCGGGATTCGGGAATGGTCAGTCCGGACACGCCAGGAAGGTTATAACCTCCGCCGGACACCGTGGGCGACTATCCGGATACTTTCCGCCACCGGCCCGGTCATCCGAGGTCGGCGATGGCCGCGACGGTGCCGCCGCCGGACGGCCCCTGGTGGACGGCCGCGACCGACACGAACACCGCCGGGTCGCCCGTGACGGACGCCGCGACGCCGCCGACGCACGCCTTGATCTGCCGGTGCCAGTGCACGTCGGAGTCGTCCAGCATGATGTTGCGGCGTCCGCGGACCGAGCCGCTCGGGTCGGCCTCACACTTGATGAACACGTTGACGAGGCGGTCGCCCAGGTCGGACGTGCGGGGCCGCTCGGGCAGGTCGAGCCCGGCCGACCTGACCGCGTCCCAGATGCCGTCGGCGTCCAGTGCGTCGTTCATCACACCGTGCCCGGCGCGGTACCGGCCGCCGATGCCGCGCACGTTCCCGACGACGACGATCTGCGCCCGGTCGAGCTCCACGCCGGACGAGCAGGACGCCACCGACGAGTACAGCGACAGGTCCTTGTGGATCTGCCCGGCGGACGGCGTCTCGATCTCGCCGAGCGCGACGGCGATGCCGAGCGCGGTCGTGGAGTTGGAGATGTCCATCGACTTGAGGGTGTCCTCGGTGACGACGTCGCGGCCGCGTGACTTGGCGTCGTTGATGGTGTCGAGGGTCAGCAGCGGCGTCTTGGTCTGGACGTAGTGGACGTCGGCGGGATCGTCGATCCCCGCGATCTTCATCGCCTCGCGGACCCCGGCGGCGACCGTCTCGACCATCGCGGGACGGCCGACGTCCTCGGGCAGGATGGTCTCGCTCATCGCGACGCCGACCGACAGGCGCGGCTCGTCCGACCTCGGCGCCTTCGCGGGGTCGACGGTGGCGAAGACGGTGGCGTGCGGGCTGAGGACGCCGTCGGTGCCGCCCGACCACACCAGCGGGACGCGCCCCACCTCGTCCGCCGTGCGGGTCCCCCTGTCGAGCAGCACCTCGCGGAACGCGCGGTCGGCCAGCAGCCGCGTGTAGTCGTTCACGCCGCCGTTGCCCTCGGTCTTGCCGACGACGGCGAGGACCCGGTCGGCCTCCAGGACGCCGTCGTCGATCAGCCGGGCCAGCCCGGACGCGTCGGTCACGCTCTCGATGGGGATCTTGCGGACTTCGATCGGATCGGGCACGTCATCGCTCCTCAGCTGCTCTGGTCATCGTCCTGTACCCCGGGTCACGCCTCAACGACCGTTCCGGCCTCGCCGTGCGCCGCGTCGCCCAGCCGGGCGAGCGACGCGATCGCGGCGCGCCGCCCGCCGGCCGCGACGAAACGCCGCACCGCCTCGACCTTCGGGCCCATGCTGCCGCCGGCGAAGTGCCCGGCGGCGGCCAGCTCGCCCAGCTCGGCGACCGTCGTGCGGGCCAGGGGGCGCGCCTGCGGCGTCCCGTACCCGGTCATCGCGTTCTCCACATCGGTCGCGATCACCAGGGTGGTCGCGGCGAGCCGCCGGGCCAGCAGCTGCGCCGCCAGGTCCTTGTCGACGACGGCCTCGACGCCGCGCAGCGTCCCGTCCACCCTCGCGACGGGCGCGCCGCCGCCGCCCGCGGCGACGACGACGTGCCCGGCGTCCAGCAGCGCCGCCGCCGCGCCCGCGTCCAGGATCTCCAAGGGCTCGGGCGAGGCGACGACGCGCCGCCAGCCCCGCTCCCCGAACGGGCGCCACACCTCGCCGTGCGCCATGGCCCGCCGCGCCGCGTCCTCCGGGAAGTAGCGGCCGATCGGCTTGGCGGGCGCCGCGAACCCGGGGTCGGACGCGTCCACGAGCGTCCGCGTCACGACCGCGGCCACCGGGCGGGCGGCGTCCCGCGCGGCCAGGGCGCGCTCCAGCGCATTCATGATCATCACGCCGATGGTGGCCTGCGTCTGCGCGCCGCACCAGTCCAGCGGGACCGGCGGCACCACGCCCGCCGCCAGCTGGTTCTTGATCAGCAGATTGCCGACCTGCGGCCCGTTGCCGTGCGTGAGCGCGACCCGCGCGCCCGCCGCGCACAGGTCCGCCACCGGCCCCATCGCGGCCTCGATCGCCGCCGCCTGCGCCTGCGGGGTGGCGCTGCCGTCCGATGCGGTCATGGCGTTGCCGCCGAGCGCGATGAGAATCCGCTCACCGCCGAGCGCTCCCCCGCCGTTCCAGGTCACGAGCCGAACGGTAGCCCGCGCCGGAGGCGGCGCTCACGGGCGAAAATCGCCCAACGAGCGCCGCTTCTTCGGCAATTTCTAGGGTCGGGCGCCGAGCGTCGCCCTCAGCGGAGGCGGGACAGGCGTTCGACGGCCTCGTCGATGACCTCGTCCTTCTTGCAGAACGCGAAGCGGACGAAGTGCGCGCCGGCTTCGGCGTGGTCGTAGAAGACCTGCGTCGGGATCGCGACGACGCCCGCCTTCTCCGGAAGGGCGCGGGCCAGCTCCATGCCGTCGGTGAATCCCAGCGGCCGGATGTCGGCCTGCACGAAGTAGGTGCCCTGCGGCCGGTACGCGGTGAACCCGGCGGCCTCCAGGCCGGTGATGAGACGGTCCCGCTTGGCCTGCAGGGACTTGCGCAGTTCCTCCACCCAGGCGATCTCGTTGCCCAGCGCGTACGCGGCGGCCCGCTGGTAGGGCGCGCTGACCGCGTAGGTGAGGAACTGCTTCACCGTCTGCACGGCGCGGATGTAGGGCGCGGGCGCCGTCACCCAGCCGGTCTTCCAGCCGGTGACGGAGAACGACTTGCCCGCCGACGACACCGACACCGTCCGCTCGCGCATGCCGTCGAGCGTCGCCAGCGGGATGTGCTCGGTGTCGTCGAACGTCAGGTACTCGTAGACCTCGTCGGTGATCGCCACCAGGTCGTGCTCGCGGCAGACGTCCGCGATGGTCTCCAGCTCGGCGCGCGTGAACACGGTCCCGGCGGGGTTGTGCGGCGAGTTCACCAGGATCGCCCGGGTACGGGGGCCGGCCGCGGCGCGCAGCTCGTCCGGGTCGAAGGTGAACCGCCCCTCCACCGGACGCAGCATGACGGGCCTGCGGACGGCGCCGGCGAGCGCGATCACGGCCGCGTAGGAGTCGTAGTACGGCTCGAAGACGATGACCTCGTCGCCCGGCCCGCTCAGCGCGAGCACCGACGCCGCGATGCCCTCGGTGGCGCCCACGGTGACGAACACCTCGGCCGCCGGGTCGTACGACAGCCCGTACCGCTCCTGCCTCTGCGCCGCCACCGCCTCTTTCAATTCGGGCATGCCGGGCCCCGGTGGATACTGGTTCACGCCTGTGCGGATCGCCTCCACGGCCACGTCCAGCATCCCGGCCGGCCCCGAGCTGTCGGGGAAGCCCTGGCCGAGATTGATCGCACCGGTCCGCACGGCGAGAGCCGACATCTCGGCGAAAATCGTCTCGCCGAATCCCTGCATGCGCGCGATCAGTGGCTCGTTCACACGCCAAGCCTATGAGCATTCATCCCCGCATGTGCGGGGAGCAACGGTCCATCAGAGTCAGGGAACCCTGCCCCAGCGGATCATCCCCGCAAGCACGGGGGGCTGTGCCGAGCGTGGCAAAGCGACAGCAGAGTGTGCCTAGATCCAGCCCATCTCCTTCGCGCAGCGGACGGCGGCGACGCGGTTGGATTCACCGAGCTTGGTCATGGCGGTGGAGAGGTAGTTGCGGACGGTGCCCTCGGACAGGTGGAGGCGGGCGGCGATGCGGGCGGTCTCGGTGCCGGTGCCGGTGAGGCGGAGGATCTCGCGCTCGCGCTCGGACAGCGGGTTGTCGCCGGCGGCCATCGCGCCGGCGGCGAGTTCGGCGTCCAGGTAGCGGCCGCCGCCGTGGACCTTGCGGATGGCGGCGGCGAGTTCCTGCGTGGGGGCGTCCTTGGCGACGAATCCGCGGACCCCGGCGGCCATGGCGCGGCGCAGGTAGCCGGGGCGGCCGAAGCTCGTCAGGATGCAGACCGAGCAGCGGGCGCCGGACGCGTCGAGCCGCTCGGCGACGGTGAGGCCGTCCGCGCCGGGCATCTCGATGTCGAGGACGGCGACGTCAGGGTCGTGCTCGGCGACGGCGGCGGCGACCTCGTCCCCCCGGCCGACCTCGGCGACGACCTCCAGGTCGGGTTCGAGGCCGAGCAGCGCGGCGACGGCGCCGCGGATGAGGTGCTCGTCGTCGGCCAGCAGGATGCGGATCACGCGCGGCTCCCCCCGGTATCGGCGGACACGGTGTCGGCGGACACTGCGTCGGCGGCCACGGTGTCGGCCGGCACCGCCTCGGCCGGCACTGCGTCGGCGGGGGCGGGGGCGGCGTCCGCGTCCGTCGCGGGGAGGGGGACGACGGCGCGCAGGACGAAGTCGGTGCGGCCGTGCCGGCCGGCGGTGATCTCGCCGCCGAGCACGGCGACGCGCTCGGCGAGGCCTGTGAGGCCCGAGCCGTCGGCGTCGTCGCCGCCGCGGGCGCCGTCGTTGCGCATCTCCAGGGCCACGGAGCCGCCGTGGGACGTGAGCGTGACGGTGCAGCGCCGGGCCTCGCTGTGCTTGATCACGTTGGTGGTGCCCTCGCGGATCACCCAGGCCAGCACCGCGCGGACCTCCGGCGGCAGCGCGCCCGGCAGGTCGCCGGCCTCGCAGCGGATCCCGGCGGCCTCCAGCACGGCCCGCGCCCCGGCCAGCTCGGCGTCCAGCTCGACGGCGCGGTACCCGTTGACGGCGGCCCGCACCTCCCGCAGCGCCTCCCGGGCGGTGCGCCGGACGTCGGCCATCTCGGCGGCGGCCCGGTCGGGGTCGGCGCCCGCCGTCCGCATCGCCAGCTCGCTCTTCACCGCGATCAGGGAGAGGCTGTGGCCGAGAAGGTCGTGCAGGTCGCGGGAGAAGCGGAGCCGCTCCTCGGTCACCGCGAGCCTGGCGAGGGCCTCGCGGGCCGCGAAGGTCTCCTGGTGCATCTCCCACATGCGGCGCTGGTACCGGTTGCAGAACACGACGAACCCGCAGGCGGTGACGTAGATCGCGAACATCATGGGGAGGAGGCCGTACCAGGGCATGCCCCCGTCCGGGTACAGGTACTGCGCGGAGATCGTGGTGAGCGCCGAGCAGTACGCGGCCGTGCCGAGGCAGAGGGCGACGATCTGCCGGCGGCTCTTCGGCGACAGCACCACCGCGGACACCCAGAAGACCGCGATCAGGTTGAACAGCGGGTTGGCGAGGAGCATCAGGCTCAGCACCGCGGCCACGGCGCCGCTGGCCGCGATGTCGCGCCGGGACGCCCCGCCGTCCAGGCCCGTCCGGACGAGCCGCGAGTAGTACCCGGTGAGCAGGCCGAGGCCCGCGATCACCGCGACGATGAGAGGGACGCCGACGTGGCCGTCGTCGTAGGCGGCCGCCAGCCCGGCGAGGCTGGGCACGATGAACCCCACGGCGGCGAGCATGAACGAGCGGTACGTCCCTCGCCGGTACCGTTCCAGCCTGCGGTTGTCCTGCGCCTCGAGATCCGCCGTGGTGGCGACCGCCATGTCGGGTTCCTCCTCGCCTGCACTGTAATCGTGCGCGGGCATCGAGCGGGCGGGCTCCGTCCCCAGCGTCGTGGTTCCGCGCGCCCTCCGGTAGACGCGCGTGTCACCGGTTCCACCGGCGCCTGTCACCCGATCGGCATGACAGGTGTCATGCGGGCGATTCTTAGCGGGCGACGCCGACCACGTGGCCGATGGCGGCCGGGTCGTCCGCGAGGTCGAGGAGCGCGGCGGCGAGGTCGGCGCGGGCGATCGAGAAGCCGCCGAGGACGTTGCGGTCGACGGCCTTGCGGTAGCGGCCGGCGCCGTGCCCGTCGGTGAGCCGGGGCGGGCGGACGATCGTCCAGTCGAGCCCGGAGGCGCGGACGACGTCCTCGGCGTCGCGCATGTCGGCGAACGCGTGCTTCAGGAGCCGCCGCAGGACGAGCGGTTTGACCACGAACCGGGTGAGCGGGTCGTCGCCCGGCCCGGCGTGGAACCCGGACCCGCTGACGAGCAGCAACCGCCCGCCCCCGGTGGCGTTCATCGCACCGACGATGCCGCGGGCGCCGTCCGCGCAGACACTGGTCGGCTCGCGGCCCTCACGCGTGCCGATCGCGGTGATGACGGCGTCGCGTTCCTTCACCGTCCCCTCGATCGCGCCGGAGTCCATCACGTCGGCCTGGACGACGTTGGCGGCGGCGCGCAGTTCGGCGGGCAGCCCGGCCGGGTCGCGGACGACGGCGGTCACCTCGTGCCCGGCTCCCAGCGCGCGGCGGACGAGCCGGATTCCGGTGCCGCCGGTCGCCCCGAAAATCGTGAGCCTCATTGATTTCCCCTCGTTAGTGAGTATTTACTAACCACTATCATGGTGAGTGTTCACTCACACGTCAAGGGGGCCTTCATTGAGCGCGCGGGAACGGATTCTGGACGCCGCGGCGGACATCATGCGCCGGCACGGCGTGGCCCGCGCCACCACCAAGGAGATCGCCAAGGCCGCCGGCTACTCCGAGGCGCTGCTCTACAAGCACTTCCAGGACAAGGAGGAGCTGATGCTGCACGTCCTCAAGGAACGGATGCCGGACTTCGCCCCGATGAGCGTCCCCGGCGAGGGCACCGTGGAGGCCAACCTCGTCTCGGTCGTCCACGGCGCGCTGCGCTTCTACCGCGCCGCGTTCCCGATGATGGCCTCGATGATGGCGCAGCGGACGCTGATGGAGGCGACCCGGGATGCGCTGCGCAAGTACGACGCGGGCCCGCACAAGCCGGTGCGGGCGCTGGCGGCGTACCTGGACGCCGAACGCGATCTCGGCCGCGTCGCGGCCGCCGCCGACACGCGCGCCGTGGCGGCGCTGCTGATGGGCGCGTGCTTCCAGCAGGCGTTCCTGCACTACTTCGCCGAGGGCGACTCCGGCCCGGACCTGCCGGAGTCGGCGGCGCGCGACCTCGTCCGCCCCGTCCTCGCCGAACTTCTCCCCTAGGGCGCGAGGTCGGTCAGGCGGGTCTTGACGACCTTGCCCATGGCGTTGCGGGGCAGGGAGGCGACCAGGTGCACCACGCGTGGCCGCTTGTGCACCGACAGGCTTCCGGCGACGAAGTCGATGAGCTGCTTCTCGTCCACGCCGTCGGCGACCACGTAGGCGGTGACCTGCTCGCCGAGGTCGTCGTGGGGGGTGCCGACGACGGCGGCCTCGCGGACGCCGGGGTGCGCGAGCAGCGCGTTCTCGATCTCACCGGCGCCGATCCGGTAGCCGCCGCTCTTGATCAGGTCGGTGGACGCGCGGCCGACGATCCGGTGCCAGCCGTCCGGGCCGATGGTCGCGATGTCGCCGGTGCGGAACCAGCCGTCCTCGGCGAACGACTCCGCGGTGGCGTCGGGACGGTTGAGGTAGCCCTTGAACAGCAGCGGCGCCCGGACGTGCAGCTCGCCGGGCGTCTCCCCGTCGTGCGGGACGGGCCCGCCGTCCTCGCCCATCAGCCGGGTCTCGACACCGGGCAGCGGCATGCCGACGTATCCGGGGCGCCGGTCGCCGTCGGCGCGCGCGCTGACCGTGATGAGGGTCTCGGTCATGCCGTAGCGCTCCACCGGCCGGTGCCCGGTGAGGTCTGAGAGCCGCTCGAAGACGGGCACGGGGAGCGGCGCGCTGCCGGAGACGAGGAGCCGCGCACCGCGGAGGGCCCGCGCGGTGGACGGGTCCGACGCCGTCCGCGACCAGACGGTCGGGACACCGAAGAACAGGCTCCCGCCGTCGTTCTGCGCCGCGGCGGCGTACGCCTCCGGCTTGGGACGTCCCGTGTGGACGAGCGGCGACCCCACCCGGAGGGCCCCGAGAACACCGAGGACGAGGCCGTGCACGTGGAAGAGGGGAAGCCCGTGGACGAGGACGTCGCCGGGTGTCCACGCCCACGCTTCGGCGAGGGCGTCCAGCCCGGCGGCGATCGCGCCCCGCGAGATCAGCACGCCCTTCGGGGCGCCGGTCGTCCCGCTCGTGTAGAGGATCATCGCGGTCGCGTCGGCGCCGGCGCCCGTCCGCTCGCTTCCGTTGCGCGGGAGCGCGTCGACCGGCACCAGGGGCGGTTCCCCCTCCGCCGGTCGCACGCCGCTCGCCGCCAGCAGCAGGCTCGCGCCGGAGTCGCCCAGAATGTGCGCGCGTTCGGCGGGCCCCGAGTCCGGCGGCAGCGGCACGACCGGGACGCCCGCGAGGACACCCCCGACGACCGCGGCGACCGTCTCCAGGGACGCGGTGGCGTGGACGGCGACGGCGTCCGCGCCCCGGATCTCCGCGGCGACGGCCGACGCCCATCCGAGGAGTTCGTCGCGCGCCAGTTCCCGCCCGTCGATCCGCACCGGGCCGCCCGACTCGCCGAGCAGGTCCATCACTCGCCCCTCTCGTTCTCGTCCAGCCCGTCCCGTTCGTCGAGCCAGGCCATCACCGCGTCATTGTGCTCGCCGAGCAGCGGCGGGGCGGTGTGCTCGCGCGGCGGCGCCCCGTCGAAGCGCAGCGCCGGCCCCGGCAGCTCGATCGGCCCCAGCTGCGGATGGTCGACCTCGACGACGAGGCCCTGCGAGCGGGTCTGCTCCCACTCGTACACCTCGTCGATCGAACGGATCGCCCCGGCCGGGACGCCCGCCTCGTTCAGCCGCGCCAGCCAGACCTCACGGGTGTCGCCGCCCAAGACCGCCTCGATGTCGCCGGTCAGCTCTGCGCGGTTCGCGGACCGATCCGGGATGGTCGCGTACCGCGGGTCATCGGGGTCGAGGCCGATGACCGCCGCGAACCGGCGCCACAGGCTCTGGTTGGCGACGCCGATCTGGATCTGCCCGTCCTTGCAGCGGAACGTCCCGTACGGGGCGATCGACGGGTGGTCGTTGCCGACCGACTCGGGGACGTCGCGGGCGACGGTCCAGCGCGTCCCCTGGAACATGTGCGCGCCGACCACCGACGCCAGCAGCGACGTGCGGACGACCGTGCCGCGCCCGGTGCGGGTCCGCTCGTACAGGGCGGCCAGCACCCCGGCCACACCGTTGCCCGCGGCGAGGATGTCGGCGATCGACAGCCCGACCTTGCTCGGCGTGCCGGGCGGCCCCGTCACGCTCATGATGCCCGCCTCGCCCTGCACGATCGCGTCGTAGCCGGGACGTCCGCCCTCCGGCCCGTCATGCCCGAACCCGGTGATCGACAGGACGATCAGGCCGGGGTTCAGCTCGTGCAACCGCTCCACCGGGAAGCCGAGCCGGTCGAGCACGCCCGGCCGGAAGTTCTCCACGAGCACATCGGCGTGCCGCACCAGCCGCGTCAGGGTGTCCCTGCCCCCACCGGACTTCAGGTCGAGGATGATCGACTCCTTGTTGCGGTTGATCGACAGGTAGTAGGTGCTGACCTGCTCGGCGCCCGCGAACGGCGGCCCCCAGCCCCGCGTCTCGTCGCCGCCGCCGGGCTGCTCCACCTTGATCACCCTGGCGCCGAGGTCGGCGAGTGTCATCGTGGCCTGCGGACCCGCCACCACGCGGCTGAGGTCGACGATCACAACGTCTTCGAGCGGTCCGGGCAAGGACGTCCTCCTTCGGGGGCCGGCACCTGGAAGTATGCCGTCCGTGCCGGACGCCGCCCTGACCTACCCCGCGCTCGCCGTGCGCCTGCTCGCACTGCCGCCGTCTTGCGGCCCCGTACGCCTCGTCGCGGTCGACGGCCCGAGCGGCGCCGGCAAGTCGACGTTCACCGACCACCTGGCCGCCGCCCTCCCCGACGCCGGAGGCGCCCCGGGGGGCGTGGGGGGTCGTCCCCCCTCGGAGGGCAGGGTTGGCGCACCGGTCGTGCGGTCGGACGACTTCCAGGTGCCCTGGGACGCCGACCCGCTCACCTGGTGGCGGCCGCTCCGCGAGACGGTCCTGACACCCTTCCGGGAGGGCCGCCCCGGAGTCCTGCGCCGCTACGACTGGCACCGCGACCGCTACGGCCCGTCCGAGCAGGTCCCGCCCGCACCCGTCGTCATCATCGAGGGCGTCGGCGCCGCCTGGGCGGAGTCGCCCGCCGCCTACCGCATCTGGATCGACGCCCCCCACGACCTCCGCCGCGCCCGCGCCCTCGACCGCGACGGCCCCGAATACGCCGGCGCCTGGGACGCCTGGTCCACCCGCGAAAAGGCCCACTTCACCACCGACGCCACCCGCGACCGCTCCGACCTCCTCGTGGACGGCACCGCCCTTGTCCAACACCGCTTCAAGACCTGCCCCAGAGAACCGGAGTGAGAAAGGGTTCGCGACGTATTCGCCCCCGCACACCCACGACCACAAACGGACGTGCTCCGCGGCGGCTTGCGCTGACCGCACAGCCCGTTATCGCCTAGTACTCCAGCGGTAAGTCGTGATCTTCAGTTTCTTTGGGTCTGTTGTCGCTGGTAGTGGCATGTGCGGGCGTGGGCTTGATGGCGTCGGC